>CAIJXJ010000163.1 GCA_903824575.1 uncultured Methylobacillus sp. | reverse complement strand
CGGCCATGTCGGCTGTGGTCAACGCGGTGATGGCCTGAGTCGATAGCGCTGCGATTTGATCTGTGGAGAGTACGGCGACGTCACTCGTCGTCAGACTGCGGATTTGCGCGCTGGTAAGCGCCGCTACCTGTGCCGTGGACAGGGCGACTACATTATCCGTGCCGAGGCTGCTGATCTGCGCCGTGGTCAGGGCCAGGACCTGCGTCGTGGTCAAGGCGGCAATGTCTGCTGTATTCAGTGCGGCCATTTCGGCTGTGGTCAACGCGGTGATGGCCTGAGCCGACAGCGCTGCGATTTGATCTGTAGAGAGTACGGCGACGTCACTCGTCGTCAGACTGCGGATTTGCGCGCTGGTAAGCGCCGACACCTGTGCCGTGCTGAGTGCGACAATATCGTCCGTAGTCAGGCCTTGCGCCACTTGCGTGGTGGTCAGGGCGGCCAGTTGGGTCGTGCTCAGGCTGGCTATCTGATCGGTTGATAGCTGGGAAATTTGATCGGTGGTGAGTGCTATAAGGTCGCCAGTTCCAAGTGCCTGTATTTGTGTGGTCGTCAGTACCGCAATCTGTTCCGATGATATTTCAACAATATCAGCAGTCGTCAGATTTGGAATCTGCGTGGTGGTCATTGCCGCAACATTCTGCGTATTCAGACCAGTAAAAATTGACGCCATGGCACCAAGCCCTTGGGGGTTTAACTACATTAAATATTTGTTTTAAGTTGCCACAGTCTTGATGGAAACTTTATGCGATGTCGTATTCCTTATTCACCTACTGTGTACTCAATTTTGATGTTCTTGATGTTATCAAAAAAAGACTGTCGCAATATGACTTATCGGCATAATTAATTGAAACTTTAGGTAAAAAAACTGTATTTCAAGCTTGAATGCCGTCAGGCCGAAGAATAGTTGCAGCACTTGCCTGGCTGTAATACTCTTTAGCCAAGATGAAAAATAAATCTATCCGTCTAGCCATCGATGGTTTGCGCTGCGCCGGTTGCGTCAGTTCGGTAGAAAACGCTCTGCGCGCAGTCGATGGAGTAGCGGCGGCTGAGGTCAATTTTGCCGGGCATACTGCATTTGTCACCGGTAATATTCCTGTGGCCGGGCTGATTGCGGCAGTCACGAATGCCGGCTACGGTGCCTGCGAGATCGTTGATCAGGATCTGGCCGGGCTGGAAAAACAGGCGGCCGAATATACGCAATATCGCAAGCTGCTCTACAAAGCCTGGTTCGCACTGGCCGTCGCAGTGCCGGCGCTGATGGTTGGCATTCCCCCCATGCTGGGTTGGGGCGATCACCACGCCATGCAGATGGCCTCCCCCTGGCTGGCTCTGCTGACCTTGCTGGTGATGCTAGTTTCCGGCCGGCAATTTTTTGTCGGCATGTGGCGAGCCTTGCGCAACAATCACGCCACCATGGATACCCTGGTCGCCCTCGGCATGGCGGCTGCCTGGAGCTATTCGGCTCTCGCCACTTTCGTTCCTGCCTTGTTTCCTGCCACCCGTAATGAACCATTCTGGGATGTAATCCCCGTGGTGATCGGTTTGGTGGTGCTGGGGCAGGCGCTGGAGATGCGCGCTCGCGGCCGTGCGTCAAGCGCGGTAACGCGCCTGGTAGGACTAAAACCCAGGACGGCGCGGGTGGTGCGGGGCGGGCAAGAGCTGGATCTGCCGCTGGTGGATGTTTGCGTTGGGGATATCCTGCGCGTGCGGCCTGGAGAAAGGATTGCAGTGGATGGCTTGGTCATCGATGGCCATTCCAGTGTGGATGCCTCGATGCTGACAGGTGAGGCCATGCCGGTAGAAGTGGCTGCCGGCAGCAATGTCACCGCTGGCACGCTCAACATGGTGGGTAGCTTTCTCTATCGCGCCACTCGCGTCGGTGCTGACACCGCGTTGGCACATATCATCGAACTGGTACGTCAGGCACAGGGTGCGAAGCCAGCCATCGGACGGTTAGCGGATCGTGTCGCCGGTGTATTCGTGCCGGTGGTGCTGGTGATTTCAGTCCTCAGCTTTGCCGTCTGGTATTTTTTTGGCCCGGAACCCCAGTTCAACTATGCCATGGTGGTGGCGGTCTCGGTGCTGATCATCGCCTGTCCCTGCGCGCTGGGACTTGCAACGCCGATGGCGGTGATGGTAGGTGTTGGTCTCGCGGCTGAGCAGGGTGTTCTGATCAGGAATGGCAACGCTTTGCAGCAGGCTGGAAAGCTGACCGCCATCATTTTGGACAAGACCGGTACGGTGACGCAGGGGAGGCCAGATGTGACTGCGGTGATCCCGGCGGAGGGTTGGGATGAGGATCGCTTGTTGCAATTGGCAGCGAGCCTGGAGGCTGGCTCCGAACATCCGTTGGCCACGGCCGTGCTCGATGCGGCCAACAGCCACGGGTTGACGTTGGATAAGGTTGAAGGGTTTGCTGCGATCGCGGGGCATGGCGTGCATGGCTTGATCGATGGCCGACAGATTCTTTTCGGCAATTTAAAACTGCTGCAGCAACACGGCATCGATGCTAGCGCATGGCGCGATCATGCCACCACTTTGGCTGCCACTGCCGCAACTTTAGTTTATCTCGCCGTTGACGCCAAACTGGCGGGACTGATCGCCATCAGCGATCCGATCAAGCTGGATTCTCGAGCGGCTATCGAGCGTCTGCAGCAGTTGGGGCTTAAGGTCATTCTGCTCACTGGTGATCAGCGCGCCATCGCCGAATCGGTCGCCGTAAAGGTGGGCATCAATACGGTATTCTTCGAGGTGCTACCGCAGGACAAGGGACGGACGATTGCCGAACTGATGACACAAGGCGAAATCGTCGGCATGGTTGGCGATGGTATCAACGACGCCATTGCCCTGGCTAGCTCCGATGTCGGGTTCGCCATCGGCACCGGCACTGATGTCGCGATTGAAGCGGCCGATATCATTCTGATGTCCGGGTCATTGCATGGTGTTGCCAATGCCATCGCTATCTCGCGTGCCACCATGAAAAACATCCGTCAGAACCTGTTCGGCGCCTTCCTCTACAATGCGTTGGGCATTCCTATTGCCGCCGGCGCACTGTATCCGTTCTTCGGCGTCCTGCTCAACCCCATGCTGGCCGGTGCGGCCATGGCAATGTCCTCCCTTACGGTAGTGAGCAACGCCGGACGCTTGCGACGATTCAGTCCGAGGGCACCCCTGACTCGCCGATAAATGCCGATGGCAAACAAGATGGGGAGAGTGAGTGCTTCTTATGGGGAGCGGTCCGGTCAATGGGCAGCTAAAAATTTTAACCGGCGCATTTTCGGAAAATCAGAATGACTTTGCGTTATAATTGCGCTCGCTCATCGATGTGACGAGCGAGGTCGAGTGCACTGGCCTCCTGTTGCAAATGGTGTACGGAAGAGTGGCAGAGTGGTCGATTGCACCGGTCTTGAAAACCGGCAAGGGGTAACCCTTCGTGAGTTCGAATCTCACCTCTTCCGCCATTAATTCATATAAATCAATAAGTTAGTAAATGTTTAATATTTAACTAACCATTTGACTAACCACATTGTGTCCGCTTGGTGACAGTGATGGAAAATGAAAGGCCGACACCTGTTCGGCTTTTTTTATTTTATATAGTTAGTGACGATCGAGTTACTTCACTTTTCACAATTCTTGTCGTATCATCAACTCCAGTAGCTGAACAACTTCCAAGACTTCCAAGACTCTGAAAAGCGCCACCCGTGGCGCAACCATTCAGTAAGGCGGCCACGCCCGATGACCCGTGGAACTTTACTGTTGTGGAGAAACTACCAAGATGCAAAGGATGCTTAGGGCTGAAAACCGCTTTAAGGAGGATGCCTCGTGCACTCTTTTGCCCCTGCTTCAAAAAAGATATTCACAGCTGAAGAAAAAGCCGCCCGTTCTGCTCGGCGTAATTCTAAAGCCCTCGTCACCCTTTCAAACTTCGACTCGCTGCCCGACTCGGCCTACGTACGGCAGCCCGTCGTAGAGGTGCTGTACGCCTGTTCGCCTGCCACGATCTGGCGTTGGATCAAGAGTGGCCGTATACCACCCCCCAAACGGCTTGGCGAACGTGTTACTGCCTGGTTGGTCGGTGACCTTCGCCGTTCGCTGGGAGGTATCTGATCATGGAGAATCCACAAGGAAAAGCCGCCGAGCTCGGGGGAGCGGAGGCGGCTTATGAGAACACTTCATTAGCAACTTTAACATCTGATCAAAAAATAAGCAACCAGCAGGATGGTAGCATTATTGGCACTACCACAATACAGACGTATGGAGCGATGGGGCCGAAGCTGCACGAGCTTGGCTATCAACCTCTACCAATCATACAGCGGTCGAAGAAACCCGTTGATGCCGGCTGGACAACTGTCGAGATAACCGCTGGCTGGGTTAAAACCCGGGCTACTAACAGTTCATCCAGCCTTGGGGTTGGGTTGCGCTGCGGGGTCGGCCCTGGCCTGGCAGTGTACGCTGCCGACATGGACTTCTACGACAAGGCCACTACGCAGGCGGTGCATGCGTCATTTACCTCTCTGTTCGGTTCTGGTCCAATCCGAATTGGACAGGCACCAAAGGCCCTTGTCGTATACGCCGGTGAACCGGGACAAATGAAGATGCAGAGTGCCTTTACCTCGCCAGATGGAATAGTGCACAAGTTTGAGCTCCTTGGTGCGGGGCAGCAGTTCATTGCATTTGGCATCCATGAAAAGACTGGTAAGCCATATACCTGGCCGAAAGACCAGATCGACGCAATCACCGTAAATGATCTCAAGGTGCTCGACTTCGAGTACGTCCGAGAATGGATGGAAGATGTCCTTCCAACCCTAGTTCCTGCGGATTGGGTGGCCGGCACTATGTCATCAGGAGCTGCCGGTACGCTCGATTCCTTTGAGGCCTACAAGCCTCCCTTAGAGGGATGGCCTATTGAGCGCGTTCAGACCGAAATTCTTGTGTACCTCGATCCGAATTGTTCGCACGATGAGTGGATAAAGGTCGGAATGGCACTCTACCATCAAGGGGAAGGGGATTTCGACTGGCTCTCGGCCTGGGACACATGGAGTGCCGACGGTGCAACATACCTGGAAGATGAGTGCGACAAGCGCTGGGGTTCGTTGAGTCAGGAGAGACTGTCAGGGCGCGGGCCAGTAACGCTGGCGACGCTGATTCAGATAACAAAGGATGCTCGTGAGCTGGCGGTTCGGAAATTAACAGTCAGCTCGGCAGCCTCCTTTCATCAGCGTATTGCCTCTGCCCTGGATGATGAGGGTCTTCGCACTATTTGTGCTGACATCAAGAATGACAAGTCGCTCGATGGGCTTGCTCGTGGATTGTTGGCGGATTTGGTCAGTAAGCGATATCAAGCAGCGCTGCAATCGAAGCCACAAATCGCAGCTATTCGCACACTGGTTGGGGCCAGTCGAACCCCAACCATTCGTGCGACCATCGCCGAAGAGGCTCCGAATGAGCTGCAACGCTGGATTTACACAACTCACGAAGACCGGTTCTTAAATCTCGACACTAAAGTTCGGCTCTCTATGCAAGGATTTGGCGCCAAGTTCGACAGGCTTATCGTCGAAATGGCGGGGCCTGACGCCGACGGCCATATTCCCCTTGCGCGTGATATGGCGCTAAAGCTCTGGAACATGGATGTGGTTCATTTGTTGATGTACATCCCGTTCATGGGTGAGTTATTCACCATCAATGGTGTGCAGTGCGCCAACCTTTACCGCCCAGTCTCGGCACCGAAGCGCGCAGGTGTGTCGTTGTCTCTGGACGACGAGAGTTGTTTGTCATGGCTAGGTGATCACTTTGCCCTGACTATTCCGGACGAGGTTCACCGGACCCACGTTCTCCAGTGGTACGCACACAACGTGGTGAATCCCGGAGTGAAGATTCGATGGTCACCTGTCGAGGTTGGCATAGAGGGTGATGGCAAATCGATTAAGGCGGAGATGCTGCGCGCTGCGATGGGTGCCGAGAACGTTGGCACGGTGACGTCGAGCACGCTGGTTGAGTCAAGTTTTACTGACTTTGCACATGGCAAGGCCGTCAATATCTGTGAGGAGTTGCGTCTGCAAGGAAAAAGTCGCTTCGATGTGGCTAACAAGATGAAGCCGCTGATCACCAACGACCGAATCGAAGTTCATCCCAAGGGCATGCCAGCCTTCGAGTGCCTGAATACGACCAACTATTTAGGTTTTTCCAACTACAGAGACTGCCTGCCGCTATCTGATACTGATCGTCGGTGGATGATGCTGTTCTCCGAGTGGACCAGCATCGCAAAACTCAATGACAAGATTCACGAACTTTTTGAGGTCGATCCCGATGTTTACTGGGACCGATTATGGAAAGTCATCAAAGATCGCCCGGACATCTGCCGCGAGTTCTTCGAGCGCGTGGATCTCGCTGATTTCGATCCACACGGTCGCGCACCTTGGACCAAGTTCAAAGACATGGTGGCGATAATGGAAGGGAACGGGAGTTCAGATGAGGCACTGGACATCATCGCTGCTGGTGGCTATGGGTTTTCAGAGGATGTGATTGATACGGCGAGCCTAACAAGCGCATTGGCTGATTCGGTGCCATCAATAAAGTTGGCTACTAAGCAAGTCAGAGCGCTTCTTCTTTCGCTTAGGACCTACAGTCCATTGCCAAAGAAGGATGACGGCACAAGAAACCAGATTAAGTGGAAAAACAAAAACCGTAATATCTGGGTGTCTGTTAAAGGCATGGAAATATGGGAGAGCGAAGGATCCGATGGTATTCGGAAAATGCT
Organism: uncultured Methylobacillus sp.; assembly: GCA_903824575.1. Lineage (GTDB taxonomy): Bacteria > Pseudomonadota > Gammaproteobacteria > Burkholderiales > Methylophilaceae > CAIJXJ01. Next base: position 1,942 of record CAIJXJ010000163.1, on the reverse strand, counting down.
CGACCTAACAACAGCATCTGCTGATTTCCTTTCATGAGTTAGGGCACAAGAGCCGCACTTGCTTTTGTGCCCTGAAGCATTAGAAAGGCGCATCGAATGAAATAAGTACCAAAAAATTATGCGATAGAATGGAAAAAGGGGGCACATGAAGACTTGTTCCCCTTTTTTGTGCCCAACTTGTGCCGTCCATTTATCTGTTATATTTCAATGAATTGGTATGTATTAGGCACAAGTCACAAGATAAATGGCACATAGAATAACCATGGAAATACATCGAAAAATGCGCTTGTTATTTTGCTCGCAATCGACTTGGGATGATTTGTGCCCTAGCGATGGTGGCGGATTCAGCTCGTGGTCCATTGCTTGGTAACAGACCGACACCGAGGCCAATCCTGGCAGATAACCCCGGCGCCGGTCAGGCCTCCAAGCAGCTACCTAAGCGGTCATGCCTAACCTGCAATAAGCGCCGGCCGCCTAAATGCCAACACCTCCACAACCCCCAGGCAAAGGTAGAGTGCACCCAGTACCAACGAGGATGCACCACCATGGCAAACATGCCTATCACGCAACACCCACTAGTCAGGCAATGGCGGGGCGTGCCTAGATGAACAAGAAACTTCGGCCCATCCCCTTTCCCATCGGCAGTTCCGCTCGCAAACGGCGCGTCGAACTGCTGATGCGCCACGACAGTCTTACCTACCGCGAGGCTGTGGCATCCATCGCGGCAGCAAACCATCGAGCCAGGCAAACGCCTCTGCCCGGCGAGCGTTGTGAGGCCAAGACGCGTAGGGGGACGGCATGCGCTTGTAAGGCGATGAGCAACGGCAGGTGCAAATATCACGGTGGCATGTCGACGGGCCCGCGCACGCCCGCTGGCAGGATGGCCTCGGCTGCGAACCTGCCAACGATAGGTCGATCAGGTACTCCGGCCTCTGGGGCCGAGTAGGTAGTCTGGCTATCAGGACGTCGCGCGCGCGGGCGCGTCATGGCCTTTGCCATTACCTGTTCGATACGGATGTCACGACGGCAGGTCGGGCCGCGCCACTCACGTGATTTATAGGGCTGTCGCATAGCAGGGCTGGGGACGCGGGCCGTGCGCGCCGTCGGGTAGGTGCTACCTGGCTGCGTACCTGCCCAGTCATGCGAACTAGTCGGCCTGCTCGAAGCCCAAACCTAGCAGCGATCGCCGGGCCCTCGGCGCACGCACTGCAGATGGGTGAGGACTGCCACCGTGGCTATCCTCAACCGATCGGCACGGCGCCGGTCAGTACTAGTCGCAACACAACTCCGAACAGCTCTGCTTCGCGTACATAGGGCCTATTAAGGCCTGCGCAGGCCTCTGGCAGCACCTGACTGCCGAATGATGCAGATGGCCTGGCTGCGCGGCTTGGTGCGGCCAGGGTGCATTGCAGGGGTCTATGTGATGCGGGCTGGTCGGTAGGACGGCCGGTTGCAGGTCTGCTTTGCAGACAAACCGGCCGTCAAAAGTTTGGACTGTTAAGGAAACATCAAACCGCCTATTGCTGTTTAAGTTGGTATTTGATAAGTTACCATATCAAACTTGTCAACTATAGCTTGTGAGAATCATGAAAATGGATAAGCTCAATATTTCTAGTCGCCTCGCCATTATCATAGGCATCACTGTAATCGCCTTCGGCTCCCGTTTTTAGTTTGTAGGGAACGACCGCAAACAGCACACTGCCGCCGCTCAAACCGAAAAATCAGTGCTTCCCTGGCTGACGGCCACCAATGCCTGCATCGTGGCTGTTAGCTGCCATCGAGAGTTAGAACGGCGAACTGACGCTATTGTTAAGGGTTGTCGGATGCCTGCCCTCAACCACCAACCTGTCAGATGCGGCAGAAGTCACCGGGCAGGCGTCGGACAGGCCCCGAGGGAGAAAACCGCGGGCCATACCACGGGACTCAGAACTGGCTGCGAACT
>CAIJXJ010000162.1 GCA_903824575.1 uncultured Methylobacillus sp. | reverse complement strand
GTTTTTCATCCTGACCTTCCCGGTTGTGACGATCAGCCAGCGGCCGGAGTTATATCCAAAACGGTTCTTGTAGGCGGCGCTCTTGATATAGGCAACTCCAGGGATGGCTTTCTCCCTGCCAAAACTGGGATTGTCATGCGTTGCCATGTCTATCTCCACCAGGAAGCGTGCCCTCGCAGGCGTCCCGTTGATCCTGCGTCTTTCATCGCTGATCTCAAAATAGCCATCCGGACAAATCCCCCTTGCTGTCTAATCGATATGAATCAATTTAGGAACCGGCTGAATCGCAAGAGGGCTACATTGTTGCAGAAACAATCGACGTGTCTGATGTTTGTCTACCAAGCTGATCATTGTTTTCAATGGATACTGATGTAGCCGGTGTAAGAACTGGCTCGGCGTTTCGGATTCCATCAGCAGACGCCGCAAGGCATAATAATCGGCCAACGGAACTTGTTGGATTTGATTGAGCAGGTCCTGTTGGCTCTCTGCCTGGAAGAGAACTTGAGCCTGACCCAAGTTGCGCAATTCCCGAGTGGACTTTCGGCCACTGATGCGCCGTTGATGACGACGTAATCGTCCGAACAGGGCCTCCAATTTCAAATTATCGGGTGGCAGTCCAGGGATGTCATAGCAGTGCAAGAGTTCCTGGCCATACCACTTCCAGCGTTTGCGAAACGCCACAGCCAGTCTCGCCTGGATGGGGTGAATTCTTGCATCTGGCTGAAACCGTTTGAGCAGTGTTTCCATGTTTTGTGCGATCTGAGTGCTGCTCAAAGGACTGCTTTTCTCCGCAGAAGACCAGACGCCCAGGCTGCCTTGCTCCTGCCGAGCGCCGAGGGGATAATGCAATCCATCCGCAATCCAGCGCAGCCACGTGTGAGCTTCCTGCAAATCCTGAGCCTGTTCCTGGTTTTTCTCCAGGGCCCGATCCACATGGCGGCTCAATTGCAACAGATAAACACTTTCTTCCGACTGCTCCGTGATCCCATGAAGCGCTTCGGCAATGGCTTCCAGTTGTTGGTAACCTGCCAACCCACCCCAGTAAAATGGCTTGCGACTGTTCCGATTCACCGCATCCCGGATCGCCTGGCGGATTTGGGTTTCAATCTGCCTCAATTCCGCATCTCGGGGTGTTCCACTGGTCATCTCAGGGCAGACTTTTCTTTTTTTTTGCCTTTTTAGGCTCCTGGGGGCCGTTCCCAGGCTCACGAGTGTTCTTTGGTACAGCTGGCAGCCCTCCCACGCCATTCCGCAAGTCCTGACGCAGTTCATCATCATCGTCTATTACTGCTTCCGCCAGATTGCTCAAGAAATGCGCCTGACAATGTTGATGCGGCGCCTGCGGCCAGCAATTCCGCAGAGCCGCCTCGATCATTTCTTCTCCATCCGATAGTGTCGCCAATACCGGATACAACATTTCCTGATAAGACCCTAACCATGCAGTCAGCTCATTCGCCCTAAGATGCTCCTGCTGGATCGCTCCCACTGGCGTTCCACTTATCACTTCATACAGCACATACAACAGGCTCCCATGTCCTTCCGGTTGCAATGCATCAATCGCCCAGATCACTCCTCCATATTGGGCGACAGTCCCCTCCAGCTTCCGCCGGGTCGGCTCTTGCACCCCTCCCAACAGTGCCAGAAACTGACGGTACAGCTTCCCTACATTGCGCTCATTCACCAACAAGCCGCGACGATTTAATTCTCGTTGGATCTCAACCAGTTGCCGGTGTGCGTGTTCATGCTCCCATCCAATGAATGCCAGCACATCCAATCCATACGTACTTTTGGGGAGGCTGATCAGCCATACTTGACTGGCATAATAATGCTTCCCCGCCTTCGGGCAAGCCGGGTTGACACACTCTTTGCTCTTCCCAACTAAAAACAGCGGCCCCTTCATCGTCTGTACGGTCTTGTGCATATGCCACGGCCGCCGTGACTTTAGCGGCTCCCCACAGATTGGGCAGGTAGTTAGTTCACACTCTACAATCAGTCGTTTGAGCTCGGTAAATTCACGATGCAGGCGATGGCGAGGTTGCTTCTCCATTGATCGGTCTCCTTCTCTCTGAGAGCTGGAAACCAGTATACATCTACTTCATCACAATATCAAGACAGCAAGGGCAATTACCCCCTGTATATAGTGCTCAGTCAAATCAATCCACCCAGCATTGCTGGTTGCTCGGTTTTTATTCCTCGTGGTTTTCAACCAATGATCGCGCGCACCCCCAAAAAATCGGGGGTGCGCGCCTGTGCGGCCTGCGATGCCTGCCTCTACCTCCGAAAGGTAAATATTAGCGCGCCAGCTGGTTTCCACTTCCACGG
>CAIJXJ010000161.1 GCA_903824575.1 uncultured Methylobacillus sp. | reverse complement strand
TGCACCGCAGTACCCTCAGCTTGCGGTAGCCATTGGCGGCGCGAACCCAGAGCTTCCTGTTATGGCTGAGAGCTTTGCCGACTTCAAAGGGCTAGGGCGCCCGACGTACACCGCTTAGACCACTCCCCATGAGCAACTCACAAGCTAGCAATATCGTCAAAGTCCGAGACGACCATCACCCGGTCCACTTTGTGCAGGCTATGGAACCGGAAAAATTCAAACTTTGCGAAGGAGAGGAGGCGTCCTGGGCGTCCCCGGATCAAGCATTTGGGCTTAAGGATTTACGTGCACGTATCGAGCCGTGGCTAACTGCATTGCTTCAGTCAGAGCACTTGTCCCTACTTGCTGGATCCGGTTTGACTCATGCGGTGCATCATTTGGCAGCGGGCAAACCAGCTACGGGCATGGGCGAAATTTCACTTTCTGCTTATGCAACCGAAATCAAACAGGCGGCGCAGTCAGCAGCGCAAAAATCGGGTCGCCAGCAGGGCAACTTGGAAGACCAGCTTCGGGCCGCCAACGAGCTTCAGCGTGGTCTGGAGATACTGGGTAAGTCGGTTGAAGCCAAGACACTCACAACTGAGTTAACCAACGCGCTGGAAGTCTTTTCTAAGTCGATTCTCCAAAGCGAGGCGGGCATTGCCAATGGCTTTGAGCCTGATCGAGAAGCGGCCTTCAATGCGTTAGTTACATTCTTAATGAGCTTCGCTAGCCGTACCGGCGTGCGCGACCGATTGAACATCTTTACGACCAACTATGACCGCCTTATTGAAGCCGGTGCCGAGTTGGCTGGACTGCATTTGCTAGATCGCTTTCTCGGCAATTTGATGCCCATTTTCCGTTCGTCCAGACTTGATTTGGACATGCATTACAACCCGCCGGGAATTCGTGGTGAACCACGTTACTTGGAAGGCGTGGCCCGCTTCACTAAGCTGCATGGCTCCGTGGATTGGGTGCAGACCGATGGCGATATACGTCGTATTGGCTTGCCCTTTGGCGCCGATGATGTTGGCCCGTACCTTAAGGCGCCTGGATTGAGCGGTGCTAGTGCACACAAGTTGATGATTTATCCAAATGCCGCCAAGGACCGGGAGACTTCGGACTACCCTTATGTGGAACTATTTCGTGACCTTGCCGCCGCCGTGTGCCGTCCCAACAGCACCTTGATTACCTATGGGTATAGCTTTGGTGATGAGCATATCAATCGCGTCATTCGTGACATGCTCACCATTCCGTCGACCCATCTGGTGGTGATTTCGCGCGATGACCCGCTGGGACGGATCCTTCAGACCTACAAGGACATGGGGCGTCCCTCGCAAATCAGCTTAATGATCGGGCCTGTGCTGGCAGACTTGCAGACCTTAACCGAGCGCTTCCTTCCAAAGGCGGCAATAGACAAAACGACTTTCCGCATGAGCGAGCTGCTCAAGCAGCGCTTCGGTACTGCGCCGCCTCCCTCTCCACACCGACGAGCCCGGCGCGGGCGGTGGCGGCCACGGTATTTCCTGCGGGCATGGATCCGGATTCGGTCCAAAGGTGTTATCACACACGCACACGCGCAC
>CAIJXJ010000160.1 GCA_903824575.1 uncultured Methylobacillus sp. | reverse complement strand
GAATCGATCATGAGCTTAGGGCTTATTGGTCGCAAGGTGGGTATGACCCGCGTATTTACCGATGAAGGCGAAAGCATCCCGGTAACTGTGCTGGAAATTACACCCAACCGTGTGACACAGATCAAATCACCGGCTAGCGATGGCTATTCGGCGCTTCAGGTGGCTCATGGCACACGTCGTGCCTCGCGCGTCACCAAGGCACTGGCCGGGCATTTTGCCAAGGCTGGTGTGGTGGCTGGCAGTGGTGTCAAGGAATTCACCATTGACCGTGCGGCACTCTCAAATTACAGCGTCGGCTCGGAAATCACCGTAGAAATCTTCACCGTTGGTCAGAGGGTCGATGTGACCGGGACCTCTATCGGTAAGGGCTTTGCCGGCGCTATCAAGCGTTACAATTTCAGTTCCAATCGTGCCTCTCATGGTAACTCACGTTCCCATAACTCTGCAGGCTCTATCGGTATGGCGCAAGATCCGGGCCGCGTGTTTCCTGGTAAGCGTATGGCCGGACATCTGGGCGCGGTGCGTACCACGGTGCAAAACCTGACAATCGTCCGTGTCGATGCGGAACGCAACCTGTTGCTGATCAAGGGCGCTATTCCTGGCGCCAAGGGTGGTGATGTAATGGTTAGGCCGAGCGTGAAGGCGGGTGCATGATGGAAATCAAGCTGATAGATAATAACGGCAAGCAAGCCAAGGTCGGTGTTGAAGTTTCCGAAGCCACGTTTGGCCGGGAATTTAATGAGGCGCTGGTGCATCAGGTGGTGACGGCGTACATGGCCAATGCCCGTATCGCAACGCGTGCCCAAAAGGGTCGCGGTAACGTGAGTCATACCACACACAAGCCATGGAACCAAAAGGGTACTGGCCGCGCACGCGCCGGTATGTCTTCCAGCCCAATCTGGCGTGGAGGCGGTCGCGCTTTTCCTAATAGCCCTGATGAAAATTACAGCCACAAGGTAAATCGCAAGATGTATCGCGCTGGCATGCAGTCAATCCTGTCGGAACTGGTTCGTCAGGATCGTATTGCCGTCGTCAATGACTTCAGTGTTGATGCGCCTAAGACCAAGCTGTTTTGTGACAAGATCAAGAGCATGGGTTATGGCGACTCCGTACTGGTTGTCACTGACGGCTTCGATGAAAATCTGTTTCTGTCGTCACGCAACCTGCCGCACGTGCTGGTGGTTGAGGCGCAGCATGCTGACCCCGTCAGCCTGGTGCACTTCCCCAAGATCATTATGACTCTGAGTGCGATCAAGAGACTCGAGGAGATCCTGGCATGAGCACACCCAATGTGAATCAAAATCGTCTGTTTCAGGTGATCCTGGCCCCCCAGATCACCGAAAAGGCTACCTATATCGCCGACAAGCATCAGCAGATCGCATTCAAGGTGCGCACTGATGCGACCAAGGGTGAGATCAAGTCTGCTGTTGAGTTGGTGTTCAAGGTCGAGGTCGATGCGGTGACCGTGCTGAACGTCAAGGGCAAGATCAAGCGCGCCGGCAAGGTGACCGGTCGTCGGAAGAACTGGAAGAAGGCGTATGTCAGCCTGAAGCCAGGTCAAGAAATCAATTTTGCAGCGGGCGAATAGGAGTAGAACATGGCACTGATTAAAGTCAAGCCGACTTCCCCGGGCAGACGCGCTGTTGTAAAGGTCGTCAATCCAGACCTGTACAAGGGCAAGCCTTATGCGCCCCTGCTGGAGAAGCAAAGCAAGAATGCCGGCCGTAATAACAACGGTCATATCACCATCCGCCATCAAGGCGGTGGTCACAAGCAGCATTATCGTATTGTCGATTTCCGTCGTAACAAGGATGGCATTCCGGCAACAGTCGAGCGTCTGGAATATGATCCAAACCGCAGTGCGAACCTTGCATTGCTGTGCTACGCCGATGGCGAGCGTCGTTACATCATTGCCCCGCGTGGCGTCGAAGTTGGCGCCAAGCTGCTCTCCGGTTCTGAAGCGCCGATCAAGGCAGGAAATGCTCTGCCGCTGCGCAACATCCCGGTCGGTAGCACCATTCATTGCATCGAAATGATGCCTGGTAAGGGCGCGCAGATTGCACGCTCGGCCGGCACTTCGGTGCAGTTGCTGGCGCGTGAAGGCAGTTACGCTCAGTTACGGCTTCGTTCTGGTGAAGTGCGTCGCATTCATGTGGATTGCAAGGCAACCATCGGACAGGTCGGTAACGAAGAACACAGTTTGCGTTCCATCGGCAAGGCTGGTGCGATGCGCTGGCGCGGTGTTCGCCCAACGGTGCGTGGCGTGGTCATGAATCCGGTCGATCACCCGCACGGTGGTGGTGAAGGCAAGACTGCCGCCGGTATGAATCCGGTGAGCCCATGGGGTACCCCGACCAAGGGTTATCGTACGCGCAACAACAAGCGTACTGACAACATGCGCGTGGCCCGTCGCCCGTCGAATAAGAGGTAATCAATATGGCACGTTCTATTAAAAAAGGTCCGTTCATTGACGGTCATCTGTTGAAAAAGGTCGAGGTGGCTCACGCCGCTAAGGATCGCCGTCCGATCAAGACTTGGTCGCGTCGTTCCACCATTCTGCCTGATTTTATTGGATTGACGATCGCGGTACACAACGGCAGGCAGCATGTTCCTGTGCTGGTTTCGGAAAACATGGTTGGCCACAAGCTTGGCGAATTCGCATTGACCCGGACGTTCAAGGGTCATGCCGCCGACAAGAAAGCTAAGAAGTAGGAGCATGACGATGCAAGTATCTGCAGTGCTGAAAGGTGTGCACCTGTCGCCGCAAAAGGCGCGATTGGTTGCCGACCTGGTTCGTGGCAAGAAAGTTGAGAATGCGCTGAGCATTCTGATGTTCTGTCCGAAGAAGGGTGCCGAAATCATCAAGAAGGTGGTCGAGTCCGCGATTGCGAATGCCGAACATAACGAAGGTGCCGATGTGGACGAGTTGAAGGTAACTTCGATCTACGTTGACAAGGGCGTTGTGATGAAGCGCATTCGTCCCCGTGCCAAGGGTCGTGCCGGTCGAATTATCAAACCAACTTGTCACATCACCGTGACAGTGGGCAACTAAGGGAATCATCATGGGTCAAAAAATTCATCCAATTGGTTTCCGTCTGAGTGTTCAGAAAAACTGGACTTCACGCTGGTATGCGACGAGCAAGAATTTCCCTGCGATGTTAAATGGTGACATCAAAGTGCGTTCTTTCCTCAAGAAGAAGTTGGCGCATGCCGCAGTGAGCAAGATTGTCATTGAGCGTCCAGCTAAGAACGCCAAGATCACGATTTACAGTGCGCGTCCTGGTATTGTCATCGGCAAGAAGGGCGAGGACATCGAAGTATTGCGTTCTACCCTGCAGGGCATGATGGGCGTACCAGTCCATCTCAATATCGAGGAAATTCGCAAGCCTGAGCTGGATGCGACCTTGATTGCCGAGAGCATTGCGCAGCAACTCGAAAAGCGTGTCATGTTCCGTCGTGCCATGAAGCGTGCCATGCAGAACGCCGTGCGTCTGGGTGCCCTGGGCATTAAGATCATGAGTGCTGGCCGTTTGAACGGCATTGAAATCGCTCGTACCGAATGGTATCGCGAAGGTCGCGTGCCACTACATACCTTGCGTGCCGATATCGATTATGGTGTAGCTGAAGCACAGACCACCTACGGTATCATCGGCATCAAGGTTTGGGTCTACAAGGGCGAAATCGTAGGCGGTAAGGTGGATCGTGCTGCCGTTGCAGCCGAGCCGGAAAAGAGAGTAAGAAAGCCAGGGGCGAAAAATGCTGCAGCCAGCTAGACAGAAATTCCGCAAACAGCAGAAGGGTCGTAACAAGGGCATTGCAACCACCGGTAACAAGGTGAGTTTCGGTGAATTTGGCCTGAAAGCAATTGGTCGTGGCCGCTTGACAGCGCGTCAGATTGAAGCCGCGCGTCGTGTCATGACGCGTCACATCAAGCGTGGTGGTCGCGTTTGGATCCGTATTTTCCCGGACAAGCCGATTTCCAAGAAGCCTGCTGAAGTGCGTATGGGTAACGGTAAGGGCAGTCCTGAGTATTTTGTGGCTGAAATCCAACCCGGTAAGATGTTGTATGAAATGGACGGCGTCAGTGAAGAACTGGCGCGTGAGGCGTTTAGACTGGCGGCCGATAAGCTGCCAATTCCGACGACCTTCGCCACTCGCCACATGGGGAGCTGAGAATGAAAGCTGTTGAATTGAGAGCGAAGTCGGTTGACGAGCTGAATAATGAGCTGATTGAGTTGCGTCGTGCGCAGTTTTCCCTGCGTATGCAGTTGGCAACCCAGCAGTTGAGCAAAGTGGATCAGGTGGGCAAGGTTCGTCGTGACATTGCCCGAGTCCGCACCGTGCTGGCTGAAAAAGCCAGACAAGCTTAATACGGAGTGATTATGGGTACCGAAGCAATTCAAACTGAAAAGGTTGTGCGCACCTTAAGCGGCCGTGTCGTCAGTGACAAGATGGATAAAACTGTGACCGTGCTGGTTGAACGCAAGGTAAAGCATCCCTTGCTCGGCAAGGTGATCCGCCGATCCAAGAAATTTCATGCACATGACGAAAACAATGAATGCCACGAGGGTGACCTGGTGGTGATCGAGGAATGTCGTCCACTCTCCAAGACCAAGACCTGGTCCGTGAGTAAAGTTGTGCAAAAGGCAGCGCCCGTTTAATTCTACTTGCTTGTTGCTTTAAGGCAAGATAGAATGCTCGGCTTTCTCGGCGACCATTAGCTGTCGCCCCAATACTGACCGTTGGCTAACCGGCCGTTTTAGAAACTCGGCCGGTGTTGGTTTTACGGATTAAGTTGGAGATTATTTCATGATACAAATGCAATCTCGGCTCGAAGTCGCGGACAACACTGGTGCACGCTCAGTCATGTGCATCAAGGTTCTCGGCGGTTCAAAGCGTCGTTACGCCGGCATCGGCGACATCATCAAGGTCAGCATCAAGGATGCGGCACCGCGTGGGCGCGTCAAAAAAGGCGAAGTCTATAGCGCTGTTGTGGTTCGCACTGTAAAAGGTGTGCGCCGTCCTGATGGCTCCCTGGTCAAGTTCGACGGCAATGCTGCCGTTCTGCTCAACAACAAGCTGGAGCCGATCGGTACCCGTATTTTCGGGCCTGTGACGCGCGAGCTGCGCGGCGAACGTTTCATGAAGATCGTTTCGCTGGCACCAGAAGTTTTGTAAGGAGATGGGGATGAGCAAGATCCGTAAGGGCGACGAGGTCGTCGTCATCACCGGTCGCGATAATGGCAAGCGCGGAACAGTTCTGCGTGTGCTCGATTCCGGCCGTGTGGTGGTAGAGGGTGTTGGTGTGGTTAAGAAGCATGCCAAACCTAACCCGATGAAGGGTGTGAATGGCGGCATTATCGAAAAAGAAATGCCTGTCCATATTTCAAATGTTGCGTTGTTTAATCGCGCAACAGAGAAGGGTGACCGCGTCGGATTCAAGGTTCTTGAAGATGGCCGCAAGGTGCGCGTGTTCAAGTCTAACGGCGAAGTCGTCGACGCATAAGGGTGAATCATGGCTCGATTGAAACAATTTTATAAAGATACGGTATCCAAGTCGCTGACAGAGCAATTTGGCTACAAATCTGTCATGCAGGTGCCGCGCATTCTGAAAATCACGCTCAATATGGGTGTCGGTGAGGCAGTTGCGGACAAGAAGATCATGGAAAACGCCGTTGGCGACATGCAGAAGATCGCCGGTCAGAAGCCGATCGTAACCTTGTCACGCAAATCCATTGCCGGCTTCAAGATTCGTGACAATTATCCGGTCGGTTGCAAGGTGACCTTGCGTCAGGAACGCATGTACGAATTTCTGGATCGCCTGATTTCTGTTGCCATTCCACGTATCCGTGACTTCCGTGGTATTTCTAGCAAGTCGTTTGATGGCCGTGGCAACTTTAATATGGGTGTGCGTGAGCAGATCATTTTCCCCGAAATCGATTATGACAAGGTGGATGCACTGCGCGGCATGAACATTACGATCACAACTACAGCGAAGACTGACGAAGAGGCGCGTGCACTGCTCGCCGCATTCAGTTTTCCTTTCAGAAACTGAGGACGTCATGGCTAAGACAAGTATTATTCAGCGCGACCTGAAGCGTCGTGTAACAGTAGAGAAGTTTGCTGCCAAGCGTGAAGCGCTGATCGCAACCTTCAAAAATGCACAAGCAACGCCAGAAGAACGCCGTGCTGCTCAATTGAAACTGCAGAGTTTGCCGCGCAATGCCAGTCCGGTGCGTCTGCGTAATCGTTGCGCACTGACCGGTCGTCCACGCGGTGTATTTAGCAAGTTTGGTCTGGCGCGCAGCAAACTGCGTGAATTGATGATGCGCGGCGAAGTGCCGGGTGTCACCAAGGCTAGTTGGTAAGAGGAGAATAAGCTATGAGTATGAGTGATCCGATTGCCGATATGCTGACGCGTATCCGCAACGCGCAAAGCGCAAACAAGGTGAGCGTTGTTATGCCTGCCTCCAAGCTGAAAGGCGCGATTGCCAGCGTATTAAAAGACGAAGGTTATGTCGACGGGTTTACCGTGCATGCTAATGATGGCAAGCCGGTGCTCGAGATTGCCCTGAAGTATTACGCAGGTCGTCCCGTGATTGAAAAGATTGACCGTATCAGCCGTCCAGGCTTGCGCGTCTATCGGGCGAATGATGACATTCCAGTGGTCATGAATGGGCTGGGTGTGGCGATTGTTTCCACATCTCGTGGTGTAATGACTGATCGTAAAGCGCGCGCTGCCGGTATCGGCGGTGAAGTGCTGTGCGTTGTGGCTTAAAGGGGGTATCACATGTCACGTGTTGCTAAAAACCCCGTTGTTATTCCCGCCAAGGTGGAAGTAGTGCTGGCAGCAGATCTGGTTTCGGTAAGTGGTCCTTTGGGTTCATTGACACAGGCCTTATCGGATGCGGTTGTTCTTGCTCGTGTTGGTGAAACAGTCACTGTTGCGGCTTCGAATGAAAGTCAGCATTCTCGCGCCATGTCAGGCACCGTGCGTGCCCTGGTTGCCAATATGGTTCAAGGTGTCTCGCAAGGTTTCACCAGAAAGCTGACCTTGGTCGGCGTGGGCTACAAGGCTCAGGCGCAAGGCGCTGCGGTTAATCTTGACCTGGGCTATTCGCACCCGATCAGCCATCAGATGCCGGCTGGCGTTACCGTTGAGACGCCAACGCAAACAGAGATCATTCTGAAGGGCGTTAACAAGCAGGTGGTCGGACAGGTTGCCGCGCAGATTCGTGCATATCGCAAGCCAGAGCCTTACAAGGGCAAGGGTGTGCGTTATTCCGATGAAGTGGTGATTATCAAAGAAACCAAGAAGAAGTAAGGTTTAGCCATGAATAATTTAAATGCACGTCAGCGTCGCGCACGTAAAACCCGTGCCAAGATCGCCGAGTTGAAGGTGACGCGTTTGAGCGTTCATCGGACGAACAGTCATATTTATGCCCAAATCATCGCTGAAACCGGTGACAAGGTGTTGGCTAGTGCTTCCACTTCAGAAGCGGAAGTTCGTAAGTCGATCAAAAATGGTGGCAATGCAGACGCAGCCGTTGTGATCGGTAAGCGTATTGCCGAAAAGGCAAAGGCTGCCGGGATTACCAAGGTCGCATTTGACCGCTCCGGCTACAAGTATCACGGTCGTATCAAGGCGCTGGCTGATGCCGCCCGTGAAAACGGCTTGTCCTTCTAATAGACGGGGTTGATGATGGCTAGAGTAGAAGTAGAACAGCAGCAGACCGACGGTCTGCGCGAAAAGATGATCGGTGTCAACCGGGTCACCAAGGTGGTCAAGGGTGGACGTATCATGAGTTTTGCTGCCCTTACCGTAGTTGGTGATGGCGATGGCGCAGTTGGCATGGGCAAGGGCAAGGCGCGTGAAGTGCCGGCTGCCGTGCAAAAAGCGATGGATGAAGCGCGTCGCGCCATGGTGAAGATAAGCCTGAATAACGGCACGCTGCACCATGCGGTGATTGGTGAGCATGGCGCCGCCAAGGTTTACATGATGCCGGCATCTGAAGGTACCGGGATTATCGCCGGAGGCGCGATGCGTGCCGTGTTTGAAGTGATGGGCGTGACCAATGTGCTGGCAAAGTGCATTGGTTCCACCAATCCTTATAACGTCGTGCGTGCTACGCTGAACGGTCTGAAATCCATGAATACCCCATCGGAAGTTGCAGCCAAGCGCGGCAAGTCTGTTGAAGAGATCAGAGGCTAATCATGGCAAAAGCAAACAAGGCAGTACCTGCCAGCGTCAAGGTGACGCTGGTGAAGAGCGTCATCGGACGCATTGAATCGCATCGCGCCTGTGTGCGTGGTTTAGGTTTGCGCCGCCTGAATCACACCGTTGAAGTTCTGGATACTCCGGAAAATCGCGGCATGATAAACAAGGTTGGCTATCTTTTGAAGGTAGAAGGCTAAATGAAACTCAATACAATCAAGCCGGCAGAGGGTGCAAAGCACGCCAAGCGTCGCGTAGGCCGTGGTATCGGCTCTGGTCTCGGTAAGACCGCAGGTCGTGGCCACAAGGGTCAGAAATCACGTACCGGTGGTTTCCACAAGGTTGGTTTTGAAGGCGGTCAAATGCCTATTCAACGTCGTCTGCCTAAGCGTGGCTTCGTGTCCCTGACGCGTGATGACACCGCCCGTGTGCGTACCAGCGAATTGCTTGGTCTGCCAGGCGACAGCATAGACATCCTTGTGCTGAAGCAAGCCAATGTGGTTTCTGGGAATGTGCGTTCGGTCAAAGTTTACCTGTCTGGCGACGTCACCCGCGCAATCAATGTGCAGGGTCTGGTGTTGTCCAAGGGAGCTCGCGCAGCGATTGAAGCTGCTGGTGGCAAGGTTACAGAGTAACAATCTTGGCAAACGAAAACTCACTACTCGGGGCGGTTGGCAAGATGGGCGAGCTGAAGAGCCGTCTGTTGTTTGTCCTGGGCGCATTGGTGGTCTACCGTTTGGGCGCGCATATTCCGGTGCCAGGAATAGATCCCGATGCTCTCGCCAAGCTGTTTGAGTCGCAAGGCGGCGGCATCCTGGGCATGTTCAATATGTTCTCGGGCGGCGCCTTGTCACGGTTCACCGTATTTGCACTGGGGATCATGCCGTATATATCCTCTTCCATCATCATGCAGTTACTGACTGTGGTGTCCCCGCAGTTGGAGCAGTTGAAGAAGGAAGGCGAGGCAGGACGTCGTCAGATTACCAAATACACGCGTTATGGCACGGTATTTCTGGCACTGTTCCAGGCCCTTGGAATTTCCATCGCCCTGGAGTCTCAACCTGGGTTGGTGCTTGATCCGGGCTTGATGTTCCGCCTGACGACAGTGGTTACACTGGTTAGCGGAACGATGTTTTTGATGTGGCTGGGTGAGCAGATTACCGAGCGTGGAATTGGCAATGGTATTTCCATTATCATTTTCTCCGGCATTGTTGCAGGTCTGCCGCGCGCCATTGGCGGCACGTTGGAACTGGCACGAACGGGTGCATTTTCGATCCCGCTGGTGATCTTCCTGTTTGCAGCAACAATACTGGTCACCGCCTTTGTGGTGTTTGTCGAGCGCGGACAGCGCAAGATTACGGTGAATTATGCCAAGCGACAGGTTGGACGCAAGGTTTTTGGTGGTCAGAGCACCCATTTGCCGTTAAAGCTGAACATGGCTGGCGTAATTCCACCCATCTTTGCCTCCAGTATTATTCTGTTCCCGGCGACGCTGGCAGGTTGGTTTGGTAGCAGTGAGCGCATGAGTTGGCTGAAGGATGTGAGTTCTACCCTGTCTCCAGGGCAGCCGTTGTACGTGATGCTGTATGCAATGGCTATTGTGTTTTTCTGTTTTTTCTACACGGCGCTGGTGTTTAACCCGAAGGAAACTGCGGATAACCTGAAGAAAAGTGGTGCGTTCGTGCCCGGGATTCGTCCTGGTGAGCAGACCGCAAAGTATATCGATCGCATCATGGCCCGCTTGACCTTGGTTGGCGCAGCTTATATCACGGCGGTGTGTCTGTTGCCGGAGTTCTTGATTGTGAAGTTCAATGTGCCATTTTATTTTGGTGGTACATCACTCCTGATCATCGTCGTGGTGACCATGGACTTTATGGCGCAGGTGCAGTCCTACTTGATGTCTCATCAGTATGAAAGCCTGCTGAAAAAAGCCAACTTCAAGGGAAGTGCGGTAATGCCGCGCTGAACCAGTGGGGATGGGCAAGGAAGACACGATAGAGATGCAGGGTGATGTGTTGGAAAATCTTCCCAACGCAACATTCCGTGTCAAGTTGGAAAATGGTCACATAGTTTTGGGTCATATCTCCGGGAAAATGCGCAAGCACTATATACGCATTCTGCCAGGCGATAAGGTGACAGTAGAATTGACCCCTTATGATTTGTCGCGTGCACGTATCACGTTCCGCGCCAAATAATTAAAGAAGCGAGAGGGTTGAAATGAGAGTTCGTGCATCGGTAAAGGCTTTATGCCGTAATTGCAAGGTAATTCGTCGCCGTGGTGTCGTACGGGTGATCTGTACAGACCCGCGCCATAAACAGCGTCAAGGCTAATTGCATAGCTGGCGCTTAAGTGTTAGAATCGCCGGCTTTTTTGAATCTGCCATTTTTGGAGTAAGTACATGGCTCGGATAGCAGGGGTAAATATCCCGAATCACAAGCATACCGAAATCGCGTTGACCGCGATTTACGGTATTGGTCGTAATACGGCAAAACAGATCTGTGTGGCTGCGGGCGTCCTGGCGACCGCCAAGATCAAGGATCTGAATGATGCTGAAGTGGAAAAGCTGCGTGACGAGGTCGCCAAGTTCAAGGTGGAAGGTGATCTGCGTCGTGAAGTCTCCATGAACATCAAGCGCTTGATGGATCTGGGGTGCTACCGTGGCGTTCGTCATCGTCGTGGCCTGCCAGTTCGCGGGCAACGCACCAAGACCAATGCGCGGACGCGCAAGGGTCCTGTCAAGCCGATCAAGTCATCCAAGTAAGGAATAATGCGACATGGCTAAAGCTAACGTACGCGTACGTAAGAAAGTTAAGAAGAACATTGCCGAGGGGATTGCCCACGTGCACGCTTCTTTCAACAACACCATCATCACCATTACCGACCGTCAGGGCAATGCTCTGTCTTGGGCGACTTCTGGTGGGGCTGGTTTCAAGGGTTCGCGCAAGAGTACCCCGTTTGCCGCTCAGGTGGCAGCCGAGGCTGCCGGCAAGGCAGCACAGGAATGCGGCGTGAAGAATCTGGAAGTGCGCATTACTGGTCCCGGCCCTGGCCGTGAATCTTCAGTGCGTGCCCTCAATGCGGTTGGTCTGAAGATCACCAGCATTACCGACGTAACCCCGGTGCCGCATAACGGTTGCCGTCCGCCCAAAAAGCGTCGTATTTAACTCGGCGGAAGAATAGAAGGAGTATATCTTGGCTAGAAATCTTGATCCCAAGTGCCGTCAATGTCGTCGCGAAGGCGAGAAGTTGTTCCTCAAGGGCGAAAAGTGCTTTACGGATAAGTGCGCCATTGAAAAGCGCAATTTCCCACCTGGTCAGCACGGTCAGAAGCGTGCCCAGCGCATGTCAAATTACGGTGTTCAGTTGCGTGAAAAGCAAAAGGTACGTCGTATTTATGGCGTGCTGGAACATCAGTTCCGTGGATACTATGCTGCGGCTGATCGTAAGAAAGGCATCACCGGCGAAAACCTGTTGCAACTGCTGGAATGCCGTCTTGACAATGTGGCCTATCGCATGGGCATCGGTGCCTCGCGCACTGAAGCACGTCAGATCGTACGCCACAACAGCGTCAAGGTTAATGGTCGTCGCGTCAACATCCCTTCCTTCCAGGTGAAGCCAGGGGATGTGGTCGAAGTGGCTCAACATTCACGTGGACAGCTCCGTATCAAGGGTGCCATGGAAGCCGCATCAGTGCGTGGTTTCCCGGAATGGCTTGAAGTGGATGTGAAGGAATTCAAGGGCACTTTCAAGGCCAAGCCGCAACGTGATGAACTGCCTGCCACTATCAATGAAGGCTTGGTGGTTGAGCTTTACTCCAAGTAATCCATAGGGAATTAATCCATGCAAAGCAGTCCGACAGAATACCTGACGCCTCGCGTCGTCGATGTTGAGGTGATTTCACCCTTGCGTGCAAGGGTTACGCTCGAGCCCATGGAGCGTGGATTTGGCTATACCCTGGGCAATGCCTTGCGTCGTGTGTTGTTGTCTTCGATTCCCGGCTTTGCCGTGACCGAAGTCAAGATTGATGGCGTGGTGCATGAGTATTCCACTCTGGATGGCGTGCAGGAAGACGTCGTTGACATTCTTCTCAATCTGAAGGGTGTTGCGCTCAAGTTGCACAGCAAGACCGAAACCATTCTGACGCTTAACAAGTCAGAAGAAGGCGTGGTCACAGCGGGTGACTTCGATACCGGACATGATGCTGAAATAGTCAATCCGGAACATGTCATTGCGCATCTGACCAAAGGTGGCAAGCTCAATCTGGAAGTTAAAATCGAGCAGGGACGTGGCTATCAGCCAGTTCCTGCACGCCAGAATACAAATGTTGAAGAAGACCGTGTGCTGGGCTTCATTCAGGTGGATGCGCTGTTCAGCCCGATCACCAAGGTCAGCTATCATGTGGAAAGTGCACGTGTAGAACAGCGCACCGATTTGGATAAGCTGGTGATGGATGTCGAAACCAACGGTGTGATTGAACCTGAGCAAGCAATTCGTGATTCGGCTCGTATTTTGATGGGTCAGCTGGCAGTATTTGCCGACCTGGAAGGTGCTCCTGCCGTGATCGAAGTCAAGAATGCGCCACAGGTGGATCCATTGCTGTTGCGTCCGGTTGACGATCTGGAACTGACGGTACGATCAGCCAATTGTCTGAAGGCGGAAAATATTTTCTACATCGGTGATTTGATTCAGCGCTCGGAAAATGAATTATTGAAGGCTCCTAATCTGGGCCGCAAGTCGCTGAACGAGATCAAGGATGTTCTTTCGTCCAAAGGTCTGACGTTGGGCATGAAACTGGAAAACTGGCCGCCGGTTGGCCTGGAAAGAGTGTGAGGGTAATAGCATGCGTCATCGCGTAAGCAATCGTAAACTGAATCGTACCAGCAGCCATCGTAAAGCGATGTTGCAAAACATGACCAATTCACTGCTCAAGCACGAAGTCATCAAGACCACGTTGCCAAAGGCTAAGGAATTGCGCAAGGTGGCAGAGCCTCTGATCACGCTGAGCAAGAAGGGCACGCTGGCAAACCGTCGCCTGGCGTTTGATCGCCTGCGTGACCGTGACATGGTGGTCAAGTTATTTGATGAACTGGGCCCACGGTATTTGACACGCAACGGTGGTTACCTGCGTATTCTCAAGTGCGGGTTCCGCGTGGGTGACAATGCACCCATGGCTTTCGTTGAACTGGTCGATCGTCCGGACACTGAAGCCGAAGTCCTTGCAGCCGAGTAATTTGATTGCTGCATGAAGCCAAAAAAGCCAGTCACTGACTGGCTTTTTTGCTTTCAGCCACTGCGGAGAGAGGACCAGAGAATAATGCTTTATCTGTTTACCGATTACGGCAGCAACGATCTCTATCTCGGCCAGTTAAAGGCGGCCTTGCTGCGTTATGCACCCTCTGCGACGCTGATAGATTTGCTCCATGAAGCGCCAGCGCATAACGTATTTGCAGGCGCCCATTTGTTGGCCGCGATGAGCCAATCACTGCCTGCCCATGCATTCGTCGCGCTGGCAGTGGTTGACCCTGGAGTCGGCGGCACGCGCCGGCCTGTCGTCCTCCATGCGGATGGACGCTGGTATGTGGGGCCGGATAATGGATTGCTGTCAGTCGTCAGTAAAAACGCCAGGGACAGCCGTGTATGGGAGATTGTCTGGCGTCCCGACCAACTATCTGTCACCTTTCATGGACGTGATCTGTTTGCACCGATTGCCGCCATGCTGGAGACGGGTCAATGGTGGGAAGTCGCGTTAAAGGAAATTCCCGCACTGGATGTCGATGTCAATGCCACAGACTCGCTGCAGGTGATTTATATCGATCACTATGGCAATGCCATGACCGTCATGCGGCAAGGTGTATTCAGTGACGAGATGGAAATGCAGATATCCGGAACGCGTGTTCACCATGCCAGCACGTTTTCAGAAGTTCCGGTCGGGGCCTTGTTCTGGTATGTGAACAGTATTGGTCTAATCGAGATTGCCGGTAATTGCTGCCGTGCAGCCGAAATGCTGGACCTGAAAGTGGGTAACAAACTTACGATACTCACGCCTCCGGATCGTTCAGAAAACGCATGATGTCCTGCGACTGGAATGGCCAGTCGAGTTCCCTGCTCTGAAGTTGCAATACAGGAATGCGGGCGCCGTAGTTTTCGAGTAGATCCTCATGATCGATGATGTCAACGTCCTGCCAGGCGAGGCCGAGATGATTCAACAAGGTCTGTGCGTCGTGACACAGGTGACAGCCTTCGGTGCCGTACAATATCAACATGGGTGAATGTCCTCGTTTTGCTACTGAAAAATTAAAATTTTAGCCGGTAAGCACGATGATGCCGGGAATTTTCATAAAATAGAGGTTCGATGGAGACTCCAATGCTGGAAAACTGGCTTGAATTGATAAATGATCTGAGCAGTCCTGCCGTGTTCTGGCAGTTAGCTGTGCTGGTTGCTGGCTTGCTGCTGGCCTGGGGCTTCAATGTTCTGGTGCACCGGCATGTCGTGCACCAGGCGCCGGAGTCATGGCGACTGGGCGTGGGTGGGATTAAACGCACCTTGTTTCCACTGACGGCACTGGCATTGATCTGCCTTGGCAGGTTGCTGCTGCCGCACTGGCAGCAGCATACCGCCTTGTTGCAATTGGCCACTACTTTGCTGGTGGCAATGGCAGTGATTCGCTTGGCGGTTTACGCGCTACGCTTTATCTTTCCACCCAGCGCAATTCTCAAGGCTACGGAAAATGCCATTAGTGGCATGATCTGGCTGGTGGTGGCACTGCATTTTGCCGGCGTCCTGCCTGAAATAGTTCAGAGTCTGGAAGATGCAAGCTTCAGCATTGGAAAGAATCGCATCAGCGTGCTGCTGATCCTGCAAGCGGTGGTCACCGTCGTATTAACGGTAGTGATCGCGCTCTGGCTGAGTCGATTACTGGAAAACCGCCTGATGAGCGCCACCCAGATCAACATGAATCTGCGCGTGGTGTTGACCAAGCTCACGCGCATCCTGCTGACCCTGGTGGGTGTACTACTGGCCTTGTCGGCGGTGGGTTTCGATATTACCCTGCTCTCCGTTTTTGGCGGGGCACTGGGTGTGGGCCTCGGCTTCGGCTTGCAGAAAATTGCCAGTAACTACCTGAGTGGCTTCATCATCCTGCTGGACGAGTCTGTGCATCTTGGTGATGTGATTACCCTGGAGGGGCATTACGGCGTGGTGCACCAGATCCGTTCGCGTTATCTGGTGCTACACAAGCTGGACGGCACAGAAGTCATCATTCCCAACGAGACCTTGATTTCTTCTGCCGTCATCAATCATTCCTACACCGACCGAAAAGTGCGGGTCATGTTGCCACTACAGGTCAGTTACGAGGGTGATCTGGAACAGGCAATGGAACTCATGCGCCAAGTTGCATTACGCCACCCCAGAGTATTGCATGAGCCGGCACCCGATGCCCAGATCAAGGCCTTCGGCGACAATGGAGTTGAATTGCAGCTGGTGGTCTGGATTGCCGACCCGGAGGAAGGTTCCGGCAACTTGCTGTCGGCACTGGCGCTGGAGGTCTGGCGTGAATTCAAGCTGCACGGGGTGGTTATCCCCTATCCGCAGCGGGAAGTCCGCATCATTGGCACGCCATCCTAGTGGCTGATCTTCCCTTCATCTTTGGTGCTGACGGGGCATTGTCGGGCACCATTCCCGGTTATCGTATGCGATTGCAGCAACTGCAGATGGCCGAGGCTATACAGCAGGCCATCAAGGATCACAGCGTGCTGGTAGCAGAGGCTGGTACCGGTACCGGCAAGACTTTCGCCTATCTGGTGCCGGCTCTGCTCTCCGGCGGCAAAGTCATCATCTCCACTGGCACCAAGACGCTGCAGGATCAGCTCTTTAATCGCGATCTGCCCGCCGTGCGGGACGCACTCAAGGTGCCGGTGACAGTTGCAATGTTGAAGGGACGCGCCAATTACGTCTGTCATTTCCACCTCGAGCGCGCGGCTAATGAAGGCCGGTTTCAGAATCGGGACGATGCGCGTTATGTGCACATCATCCGAAATTTCGCAGCAAGCAATGGCAGCGGCGACAAGAGCGAGTTGCCCGAGGTGCCGGAAAATTCCAGCATCTGGCCGTCAGTCACTTCGACGCGCGACAATTGCATCGGGCAGGACTGCGCCTTTTACAAGCAATGCTTCGTCTTGGAGGCAAGAAAGAAGGCCCTGGCAGCGGACGTGGTGGTGGTCAATCACCATCTATTCTTCGCCGATGTGATGCTGCGCGATGAGGGCGTGGCCGAATTGCTGCCTGCCACCAATACCGTGATCTTTGATGAGGCACATCAGTTGCCGGAGACTGCCGGGTTGTTCTTTGGCGAGGACGTCTCCACCAGCCAGATCATGGACCTGGCGCGTGATGCACAGGCTGAAGCTCTGACCAGTGCCAAGGACTGCATTCCCCTGCCGGACGCGGTTGCCGCACTTGAAAAGGCAGTTCGTGACTTCAGGCTGGTGTTTGGACTGGATGGCTCGCGCATGCCGGTGAAGGCGGCACTGGAGCGGGAAGGGTTCAATGAAGCTTTTACTGTCCTGCTAGCCCGTATGGCTGAACTGTCAACGGTGCTGGAGAGCCAAGCAGAGCGGGATCCTGCCCTTGAGAACTGCTGGCAACGTGCGATTGCACTCACCGCCCAGCTTGGTGCTTGGCAGACAGGCGCAGACGATAATCTGGTGCGCTGGGTGGAGATATTTACCCAGTCAGTGCAATTGCATGCAACACCCTTGTCTATCGCCGAGATTTTTGCCAAGCAGATGGAAGGCCATCCCCGTGCCTGGATATTCACCTCAGCGACTCTGGCGGTCAGAAACGATTTTGGCCATTACCTCGGTCAGATGGGGTTGCCGCTGGCCGTTACGGCTTGCTGGGATAGTCCGTTCGATTATCCCAATCAATCCTTGCTGTTCGTGCCACCTGGCATGCCAGCGCCCAACAGCGCCGGCTATGTCGCTGCAGTTGCCGCCATGGCATTGCAAGCGATCAAGGCCAGCCAAGGTCGTGCGTTTCTGTTATGCACCAGTTTGCGCGCCATGCGCGACATTCATGCGCGCCTCAAAGATGCTTTCCTGTGCGATGGTCTGGATTACCCGTTGTTGATGCAGGGCGAGAGCTCGCGCAGCGAATTGCTGGATCGCTTCCGCCGCTTGGGCAACGCTGTGCTGGTGGGCAGTCAATCCTTCTGGGAAGGGGTGGATGTGCGCGGTGAGGCGCTTTCTCTGGTCATCATCGACAAGTTGCCCTTTGCGCCACCAGACGACCCAGTGTTGGCTGCGCGCATCGACAAGATGAATGCAGAGGGCAAAAATGCCTTTATGGAGTATCAGTTGCCGTATTCGGTGATCACTCTGAAGCAGGGCGCCGGACGCTTGATCCGGGATGAAACCGATCGTGGTGTGCTGATGATCTGCGACCCGCGGCTGGTCGAGAAACCTTATGGCAAACGCATCTGGCAGAGTCTGCCGCCGATGAAGCGGACGCGTGTGGCGGCGGACGTGGCGGCGTTTTTTTCCGACCAGCCCGCACCCCCGGTGGAATAGCCAGCCCGGCTTAGTCGGCGTGCCCCACTGCGGTTAACGCACGGCGGCTGACGCACGACTCTTAGCGGCGTGTTTGATGCAGCCTACAGCGCCATCATGCCGTCCGACTCCTCAGGGGTGCGGAAAATCGTGGTATAGCTCATGAACTGGGTGGTTGCCACCAGAACTTGCACGCCAACCCAGCACAGCAGTGCCAGCGTCAAGCCGATATAGCCAATGAATATCTTGGTCACCACACCATTGCCGAGCAGCATGGTGATCAGCCCCAGGGTCGCGCCGATAATGGCCACGGCAAGGAAAAAAACGATCATGAGCACTAGAAAAGCCAGTCCATAACAGAGGAATGCTCTGCCGTTCCGCAGGCATCCTTTGATACTGAGTCGGATGGCCTCAAAGGGTTCGATGTCATCGAATTCAACCAGTGCCGGCGAAAACCAGTAAGCCATGTAGAGCGGCAACATTAATGTCACCAATACCAATAACCAGGCCAGCACTTTTAATTCGATGCCGGAGGTCAACAGCCACTCATAATTGCCTTGCTCTATCTTGTCCAGATAGACATCGTAGCCGGAGTTGACAAAAAGCAGCCCCATCACGCCAAAAATGATGATGCGTCCAACCAGATTGATGCCGCCGATGGTGACCAAGCGCGAAGCGTCTTTCTTGAAAGCCGAAAACAGATGCGCTATTTCAAGATCTTGCCCTGACTCTATGGCCTTGCATCCAATCATGAACCCGGCAACGAAGATAGGATCAACGAGGTAAAATAAAATCAAGCCGATCAAGGGGATAAACAAATACAGGGACAGCGAAATCAGCAGGTAGGCGAAGAACAGCGCCAGCCAGATCATGGGGCTTTTCCTGAACAGTTCAAATCCATTTTGAATCCAGCTCCAGCCATTGAGCGTATTGACTTGAAGGATTTCCATAATTTTTCCCGACCTTTGTTAGTTGATGCTAGTGTTTAAATTTTGCGGCTGTGCGATATGCCCTTGCAGAATCCTTTTGAAATGCTCCGGATCCTTGGCATGGGTCAATTCACCTGCCTGCGGGTAATGTTTGTCATATAGCCGTGATAACCAAAAACGCAAGGCGGCCGCCCGCAGTAGCATGGGCCAGGCTTGTCCTTCGGGGGCAGTGAGAGGCCGTACCCCATGGTAGGCTCGCAGCATGGCATGGACTCGAGCCTGATCCAGGCGGCCATCGACATTGGTGCACCAATCGTTGACGGTGATGGCAAGGTCGTAGGCTAGCGCATCATTGCAGGCGTAATAAAAGTCGATCAATCCGGTCAGTTTGTCGTCGTCGAACAGCACGTTGTCGCGGAACAAGTCGGCATGAATGACCCCTTGCGGCAACTCGATCAGCCTCAGCGTGGCCTGACAGGTCAGTTCCCGCGCCAGCAAGGCGTGTTGATCGGCGTCGAGGAATGGCGTTAACGTTGCCGCCGTTGCGTTCCGCCAGTGTGGCCCGCGAGGGTTGTCCATGGGCTGATCGAAGCCTTGGCCGGCCAGGTGGAGGCGTGCGAGCACGGCGCCCATTTCGGCGCAATGCACAGCCTGCGGATCCTCCAGGGATCCGCCACGCAGGCAGGTCACGAGCGCAGCCGGTTTTTCACTCAGCTCGCCAAGATAAGCGCCATCCACATTGGCGACCGGATGCGGGCAGGGAATGCCGTTGTCAGCCAAATGCGCCATCAAGTTCAGAAAATAGGGCAATTCATTGAAGCTGTTATTCTCGAACAGCGTCAACACATAGCGACCATTGCCAGTCGTGACGAAATAATTGGTATTGGTAATGCCGGAGGCGATGCCCTTGAGTTCGAGCAGTTCGCCAATGCGGTACTGGCGCAACCAGATTTGCAATGCTTCAAAGCTGACGGTAGTAAATACGGACATATGAGCAATCAGCTGTCAGACGTCAGCTACAGCGGCCCAATAGGTTTGGCTGAAAGCTGATGGCTGCCGCTAGAATCTAAATAACACCCAGTTTGGTACGGCGAGCGGTGCGCTTGGGCCATCCATGCGTGCCCAGCCCCCATCCACCGATTGTTTGACGAGATAATAGGGGATGCCATGGGCGGGCGTTACCTTTTGCATGTAAAGCTCGCCATTGATGCGGTATTCCTCGATGGCATCCGCACCATGCTTGGTGATAGTGACTTGCGGCTCAGAGGCCGAGTCCGGCTCATAGCCTTCCGGCGCAGCAGGTGGCTCTGGCAATGGTTGCAAGTCTGACGGCAACGCCGCCGCCAGCGTCAACAGCGGAGCGCACAGCGCCAGAAAAAACAGGGTACGAATGCGAGACATGATGGCCTTTCGTCGACGGGGAGTTGCGGGTGAAATTCTAGCAGATAGTGGGGTGCCTGTTCACAGGTTGAGCTGAATTTCGCGCTCCTGTGCTGAAGGCTCGAAGCCGCGCGTCTCATAATGCTTGAAGATGGCCTCGACCACTTGTTTCGGTTCGTCGATGACTTGGATCAAATCCATGTCTTCCGCGTTGATCATGCCTTCTACTACCATCACATTGCGGAACCAGTCCAGCAGGCCAGTCCAGAATGCGCTGCACACCAGAATGATGGGTATTCTCCGTGTCTTGCCGGTCTGGACAAGAGTGAGCGCTTCCATTAATTCGTCCATGGTGCCAAAGCCGCCTGGCAGTACGACATAGGCTGCGGCAAATTTGACGAACATCACCTTGCGGGCAAAAAAATGGTGGAAGGTTTGAGTGATGTCCTGATAGGGATTGTTGTGCTGCTCGTGTGGCAACTGGATGTTGAGGCCGACGCTAGGCGACTTGCCATAGAACGCGCCCTTGTTAGCGGCTTCCATGATGCCGGGACCGCCGCCCGAAATGACGCTGAAGCCGGCATCCGACAGTTGTCGCGCAATGTCTTCGGTCAGTTTGAAATAAGGGTGATTGGGATCCGTACGTGCGCTGCCAAAGATCGATACCGCAGGGCTGATTTCCTTCAGACGTTCGGTCGAATCGACGAACTCTGACATAATCTCGAATACGCGCCACGACTCCCGCGCCGAGTGGTCGTTGGCAAGCAAGTCTGTTTCAATGACTTTGGGAAGTTTGTCTGTGACTGACATGATTTAGAGCCTAATTCTGGAATCAAAAAAATGAAAACATTGTTGCTGGTGGATGGTTCATCCTACCTCTACCGCGCCTTTCACGCCATGCCCGATCTGCGTAACCGCCAGAATGAGCCGACCGGTGCGATCTATGGGGTGCTCAACATGTTACGCCGTCTGCACAAGGACTATCCGGCTGATTATAGCGCCTGTGTGTTCGATGCCAAAGGCAAAACATTTCGTGACGACATCTATCCGCAATACAAGGCCAATCGTGCCAGCATGCCTGACGATTTACGCGGTCAAATTGCACCCTTGCATGAAATGATCCGTGCCATGGGCTGGCCGCTGGTGGTGGAAGAGGGGGTTGAAGCCGACGATGTCATCGGTGCGCTCGCCAAACAAGCCGAGCGTGAAGGCATGCGCGTGATTATCTCGACTGGGGACAAGGACATATCGCAACTGGTGAATGAGCAGATCACCGTGATCAATACCATGCGAGATGCGTTCCGGAAAGTGGATGAGGTGCTGGACCCGGCCGGAGTTGAAAAGAAATTTGGCGTGTCCCCAGGCCTGATGGTGGATTACCTCATGTTGATTGGCGACACTTCGGACAATGTGCCAGGGGTTGAGAAAGTCGGTCCAAAGACTGCGGTGAAATGGCTTAAGCAATACGGATCGCTCGAAAATATCGTCGCACATGCTGATGAAATGACTGGTGTAGTGGGGGACAATCTGCGCAAGGCGCTAAGCTGGCTGCCCACTGCCCGCGACTTGATTACCATCCGTTGTGATGTTGGCATACAGGAAAGCATGGCCGACCTCGCTCCGCAAGCACAGGATAAATCAAGACTGGCCGAGTTTTATGAACGTTTCGAATTCAAGAGTTGGCTCAAGGAGTTATCAGCGACAAGTGGTCAGCCAGCAGGTGACAGCACTCAGCTTTCAGCGGGCAGCTTTCAGCTTGAATCCAGACCAAACGATCAGCAATCGGCGATCAGCAGTCAGCCTCAGCCCCTGGCCCCTAGCCCCGAGTCCCGGATTTACAATTACGAAACCATCCTGACCGAAGAGGCTTTGCAACGCTGGCTGGACAAGATTGCCACTGCCCCCCTGCTGAGTTTCGATACCGAGACCACCAGCCTTGACCCGATGCTGGCCAGAATCGTCGGCATGTCGTTCTGCATTGAGGCCGGCGTTGCGGCCTATCTGCCACTGACGCACGATTATGCCGGTGCTCCGCAGCAGCTTGATTTTGCTGCAACGCTGCTACGGGTGAAGCCTCTGCTGGAGAATCCGACAATACTGAAACTAGGTCAGAACCTCAAATACGACCAGCATGTGCTTGCCAACCACGGCATCAAACTTTGTGGCATCGCCCATGACACCCTGTTGGAATCCTATGTGCTTGAGAGCCACCGCACCCACAACATGGATGACCTCGCGATGCGGCATTTGGGGCTAAAGACCATCACATTTGAGGAAGTCGCGGGCAAGGGTGCCAAGCAGGTCAGTTTCAATCAGGTGTCGATCGAAGTCGCAGGCGAATATGCCGCCGAAGACGCTGACATCACGCTGCAATTGCATCTGGCGCTCTACCCGCAGATTGCGCATGATGCAAAACTGGACTATGTGTATCGGCTGCTGGAAATGCCGGTGAGGGACATTCTGTTCAAGATCGAACGTACCGGTGTGTTGCTGGATTCCACCATGCTGCACGCGCAGAGCC
Source organism: uncultured Methylobacillus sp. (assembly GCA_903824575.1). Lineage (GTDB taxonomy): Bacteria > Pseudomonadota > Gammaproteobacteria > Burkholderiales > Methylophilaceae > CAIJXJ01. The sequence continues at coordinate 5,495 of CAIJXJ010000160.1, read as the reverse complement.
ACGAACTCGGCATGAAGTTGTTGGCACTCGAGGCACGGGCGCATGAACTCGCCGGCCAGCCGTTCAATCTCGCCTCGCCCAAGCAGTTGCAGGAAATCCTGTTCGTCAGGCTTGGCATCAAGTCAATTAAGAAAACGCCATCCGGCGCGCCTTCCACCGACGAAGATGTGCTGCAGGAATTGGCGCTCGATCACCCTCTGCCTCGTGTACTGCTGGAATATCGGGGACTCGCCAAACTCAAATCTACCTATACCGACAAGCTGCCACGCATGGTGGATGCCAGCACGGGGCGAGTGCATACCAGCTACAGTCAGGCGGTAGCGGTGACCGGGCGCCTGGCAAGTTCCGACCCCAACTTGCAGAATATTCCGGTGCGGACCGCAGAAGGACGTCGTATCCGCGAAGCCTTCATCGCGCCACCCGGATCTGAAATCGTATCTGCCGATTATTCTCAGATTGAACTGCGCATCATGGCGCACCTGTCGCAGGATGCCGGGCTACTTGCGGCATTTGCTGCTGGCGAGGATATTCACCGCGCCACCGCTGCGGAAATCTTCGGTTGCGAGCGCACCGAGGTGAGCAGCGAGCAACGCCGTTACGCCAAGGTCATCAACTTCGGGCTGATTTATGGCATGTCGGCCTTTGGCCTCGCCAGCCAGATGGGGGTGGAGAGGGGAGCAGCGCAATCTTATATCGACCGCTATTTCGCCCGTTATCCCGGGGTCGCGCTATTCATGCAGCGCACCCGGGACGATGCGCATCAGCATGGCTATGTAGAAACCCATTTCGGCCGCCGCCTATGGGTGCCGGAGATTAATAGCCCCAATGGCATGCGCCGCCAAGGCGCGGAGCGCGCCGCCATCAATGCGCCGATGCAGGGTACCGCCGCTGACCTGATCAAGCTGGCGATGATTGCGGTAGATGGCTGGCTAGTTGAGCAGAAGCTCGCCAGTCGCATGGTTATGCAGGTGCATGATGAACTGGTATTGGAAGTGCCGGAGCATGAATTGCCACTGATAAAACAGCATTTGCCGCGACTGATGGGGGAGGTGGCAAAGCTGGACGTACCCTTGCTGGTGGAACTGGGCGTGGGACCTAACTGGGAACAAGCGCATTGATGCCGGGCCGGTGTCGTCATTGGGCGGTGCCCTCTGGCGCGGAGGGCAGCTATCTTAGCTTTACTTCGTTGTTCACGATCTGTTTAATAAGATCCAGTTTTTCCAGGTCATCCATTGCGGCCAATTCGGTATTGAAAAGTTCGCTGATGTACTGCAATTTTCGCCGGTCTTCCGGCAGGAACTGGTAGTTAATGAAGTTTTTGCTGCCGAGAGTGACGCCATTGGACAGATCTACTCGGTCAGTCAGGATGCGGTCAGGATAGCGCGCGGCTTCGTTTCCATCCTTGACAAAAATGGCTACGAAATCATTCCAGACATCCCAGTTTTGTTCGCTGGTGTAGGACTCCAGCAATGCCGGATTCATTCCGTTGCGTTTGGCCCAAGTCAGCAGAGCATTCCCACTGTCGGGGTAGAAACGCCAGCAATCAACGGGATAGCGGTGAAATTCGCCATTGGAGGGGACATTCATATAAAGCAGTCCATGCGGCTTGAGAATTCGCAGGGTATCGAGAAAGGCCAGCCAGAACATTTCAGAATGTTCAAAACATGAACTCGTCAGTACGATATCGACGGATGCCGATTCGAACGGTAGTTTATAGGGGTCTTCCAGAATGATATCGACGCCTTTGGCAGCAATGAAATCGACTCCCACATATTCAAATTCGCTTGGGCAGCATACGCGGAGGCTGCCGTTCACATCTTGCGAGCCAATTTCTACGACCTTGACAGTCTTGTCCAGGAACCCCTGTTTGTAGGTGTCAAAAAAATTCTGGCAGTTGAGCATGGCTGTATAGTGCATGAGGATCTCGAAATAAGGAGTCAATACGGTTCAGTAACAGAGCAGCCCATCAAACCCGGCGGGCGTGCGAACAAAGAATACCTCAAGTTAAGAAATGGAAGAATGGGGCGGCGTCGAATAAACTGAACAATTCACCATGGGCTCCTGGGCCCCGGCTTGTCAATGATTAGGCCATTTTATCGAAAGGCGATATACTTCAAAGGGTTATTGAGATTTTTTGGTGTGATATAATGGCAACTTTAGCAACCCATGATAGCTGTTCATGACCACTCGTCTGCGCGAAATTCCGTACAACTACACCTCATTCTCCGACCGGGAGATCGTCATCCGTTTCCTTGGCGAGGAAATATGGGAGGTGCTTAACGCCTTGCGCGATGAACGCAAGACCGGGCGCTCTGCGCGCATGCTGTTTGAAGTCTTGGGCGACCTGTGGGTGGTGTCGCGCAACCCGTACCTGCAGGATGACCTGCTGGCCAATCCCAAGCGCCTGAAGGCGCTGACCGGTGCTTTGCATCACCGCATCAAGGCCATCGACGAGCGCAGTGGGGGCAATGTGCTGGTGCAGAAGTTGGTGGTGGCGGCTCGCGGCGCAGTGGCGCAGTTTGAAGATGAATTTCGCCAGACTGCCAGTCTGCGCAAGCGTGCCTTGAGCGCTCTGACCAGAATCACGCGCCGGGACAACGTCCAGTTCGACGGCCTGGCACGCGTCTCGCACGTGACTGATGCCACCGACTGGCGGGTGGAATATCCGTTCGTGGTGATCAATCCGGACACCGAAGAGGAAGTCGCGGCTATTGTTCGTGTCTGTATTGAGCTGGGCCTGACGCTTATTCCTCGTGGCGGCGGTACCGGTTACACCGGTGGCGCCGTCCCACTCACCAAGTTGTCTGCGGTGATCAACACCGAAAAGCTGGATGCGATCGGTGCGGTCGAACTGCGCACCCTGCCCGGCGTGACGCGCGAGGTACCATGCATCCGCTGCGGCGCCGGCGTCGTGACAAGACGCGTGATGGAGGCTGCCACCGATGCCGGCCTCGAGTTCGCGGTGGACCCCACCTCGGCCGATGCTTCCTGCATCGGCGGCAACGTCTCCATGAATGCCGGCGGCAAGAAGGCCGTGCTGTGGGGTACGGCGCTCGACAATCTGGCTTCCTGGCGCATGGTGACGCCGGATGCCACCTGGCTGGAAGTGGAGCGCCTGGATCATAATTTGGGCAAGATCCACGACATCGAAGTGGCGCGATTTCGTGTCACGCGCTATCTGGAAGATGGCAAGACCCGGCAGGGAGAGCCCGAGATCTTGTCCATTCCGGGCGGAAACTTCAGAAAATCCGGGCTCGGCAAGGATGTGACCGACAAGTTCCTGTCCGGCCTGCCTGGCATTCAGAAGGAAGGTTGCGATGGCCTGATCACGTCCGCCGTGTTCATCCTGCATCGCATGCCAACGCACGTCCGCACTGTCTGCCTGGAATTTTTCGGTTCGGTAGGGTTGGCGGTGCCGGCCATCGTCGAGATCAAGGATTATCTGGATGCACATCCGCACACCCTGCTGGCGGGCCTTGAGCATCTGGACGAGCGCTACCTGAAGGCGGTCGGCTACGCGACCAAGGCCAACCGCACGCAGCGACCCAAGATGGTGTTGATTGCGGACATTGCCAGCGATGATGAAAATGCAGTGGGGGATGCGGCGTCACACATCGTGCGCCTGGCCAATGCGCGCGGCGGCGAGGGCTTTGTCGCTGTAAGCTTGGATGCCCGCAAGAAATTCTGGCTTGATCGCGCACGTACTGCGGCCATCGCGGCACATACCAATGCCTTCAAGATCAATGAGGATGTGGTCATCCCGCTGCCAAGACTAGGGGATTATTCCGATGGTATCGAACGAATCAACATCGAATTGTCGATCACCAACAAGCTGAAGCTGCTAGACGCGCTGGAGGAATTCCTGCTTGGCGAGTTGCCGCTGGTCGAGGACGAGGATACGCAGGCCGACAGCGACCGGGTGAGCGCGCGCCGAGGGCAGGCGCTGGCGCTGGTAGCAGACACTCGCGGACACTGGATCAAGGTACTGCATGGGCTGGACTCACCGCTGCAAGAATTTGGCAGCCTGGCTCAGGAATTGATGGCGCAGGCCGGCATGAGCGAGGCGGCACTGGTGTTCCGTGCGGTGCAGGAACATCACTTGCGCATCTCTTGGAAGCGCGAGGTAAGGCATCCTCTGCATCAGATCTTTACCGGGCGCGAATATCAGAAGGTGTTGGAGCGACTGGACGAGATCCATAAGTCGGTGCTGAAGAGTCGGGTATTTGTGGCGCTACACATGCATGCAGGTGATGGTAACGTGCACACCAATATTCCTGTCAATTCAGATGATTACGCTATGCTGCAGCAAGCCAATGCCGCCGTGGCACGCATCATGCGACTGGCTACCGACTTGGGTGGCGTGATCTCCGGCGAACACGGCATCGGGCTCACCAAGCTGGAATTCCTCGATGAAATAGTGATTTCGCGCTTTGCCGAGTACAAGCACAGGATCGATCCTGATGGGCATTTCAATAAGGGTAAACTGATGGCGGGGGCGGACCTGCGCAATGCCTATACCCCCAGCTTCGGCCTCATGGAGATGGAGTCCCTGATCATGGAGCAATCCGAAATCGGTGGCATCGCCGATTTGATCAAAGACTGTCTGCGCTGCGGCAAGTGCAAGCCGGTATGCACCACTCACGTGCCACGCGCCAATCTGCTGTACAGTCCGCGCAACAAAATCCTGGCGACATCGCTCCTGATCGAGGCCTTCCTTTACGAGGAGCAGACTCGGCGCGGCATCTCGCTGATGCACTTCGACGAATTCAGTGATGTCGCCGACCACTGTACGGTCTGCCACAAGTGCCTGAATCCTTGTCCGGTGGATATCGACTTTGGTAATGTGTCGGTCGCCATGCGCAACTTTCTGCGCAAGCAGGGCAAGAAGAAATTCAATCCCGGTACTTTTGCCGCGATGGCGTTCCTGAATGCGAAGGACCCGGCTACCATCAAGCTGATACGTGGCGGTCTGATCGGTTTTGGCTACAAGGCGCAGCGCGCAGCGCATGCAATCGCCAAAAAACTGGGGCTGATTCGCAGTACGCTGCGCCAGCCGCCATCAACCTTGGGTAAGCCGCCGATCAAGGCGCAGGTGATCCATATCATCAACCGGCCGATGCCCCGGTCGATGCCGACCAAGACCTCGCGTGCGCTGCTAGGCGTCGAAGACTCAACCATGGTGCCGGTGATTCGCAATCCGCAGAAGGTAAACGACGAGTCCGACGCCGTGTTCTATTTCCCCGGTTGCGGTTCGGAGCGCCTTTTCTCCAACGTCGGATTGGCGACCCAGGCCATGCTGTACGAGATTGGCACCATCACGGTACTACCCCCTGGCTACCTGTGCTGCGGTTACCCGCAAAGTGCGTCCGGCAACCACGACAAGGGCCAGCAGATCACCACCGAGAACCGCGTGCTGTTCCATCGTGTGGCCAATACCTTGAACTATCTCGACATCAAGACCGTCATCGTGTCTTGCGGTACCTGCATGGATCAGT
>CAIJXJ010000159.1 GCA_903824575.1 uncultured Methylobacillus sp. | reverse complement strand
ATAGAAGAGAGGTGGGCGACGATAACATTTGGTTGGATTTCATCAATACGGGTAGAGCTAACGCCACTTTTCATGTTTATGATTTGCAAAATATCAAAGGGCCCCGCACCTATACTGTAGGAGCGGGAAGAAAAGTTTCAGATCAATGGTTAGTTTGCGGCAAAAAAGGCACGTATAGATGATGCTGAATTATGCGCAGCCATCCGGCAAGCGGTTCAAGGACAGGCTGATGATTTGGGTGGCGGGGTATTCAAGAAGCGCCTGAACGGCAACATGCATCGTTCTATCATTCTGGCCAGAGGTGGATCTTACTGGGTGTATGAGTACCTGTTTGCCAAAAAGGATCGAGATAACATTGATGATGCTGAGTTGGAAGCATTCCGCGTACTTGCTAAAGGCTACGTTGGTCTGACAGAACAACAAGTCGCTCAATTATTACGAGACAACTTACTGATGGAGATATGTCATGACGACAAAACCAAAATTCAAAAGTGATGCTTTTGAGGCTATCCACTCCTCAGCCAGCGGTTTATTCAAGGTTGGCGGTATCGACAAGGCTACCATGCGTGAATTTGATGACTCTTGCCTGACCATTCCTGCTGAGATTGATCCTTTGGAAATCAAAAAAATACGTGAATACAATCACGTTAGCCAGCCCGTCTTTGCTCGCTATTTAAATACCAGTGAATCTACCGTACAGAAATGGGAAACAGGGGCAAAGCGTCCCAGCGGAATGGCGCTCAAGTTGCTGGCGATTGTTAAGAAACACGGGTTGGAGGTTCTTGCTTAAAGAAACCAGACTCATATTTTATCTGCCTACCGCTGTAGCGGCAGGCATAATTGACCCGCTCTAAGAATCAATCGCACCGAAGCCTTCAACTGTAGCCAATAGAATTTTGGCTGACTCGATAAGGTCTAGCACTAGCCTATCCTCAACATCGACATGCCCCTCGTACTCGGCCAGATTTCGTTTCTGGTGCGCTGTGGCAAACACTCGCCAGACGCCAGTACTAAGCCCAGCGGTTTGTTCCAGCACCTGAAATACAAGATAGCGATTTTCAGAGCGATAGCCATGCCAGCGTAACGCGGCAAGTGCTAATGAGTGGGAGGCATTGTAGGCAAGGTCGAAGCGACTCTCGATGGCCAGCCCTTTGTTGCGCGCATCGATCAGTCGGGCGCGACCGGAGCGGACCAGACCATCAAATTCAGACTGGCTTGCAGGCTCTGCCTTTAGCTGACCTACCTTGGCAAGATTAGCCAGGTTGTCTGATGCCATCATCTGATCCTATTACAAAAATCTTTGGTTGCTCCAGAATGCGTTTAATGAAGTCATTGCCTTCATTCATGCGCTTGCTCAATTCTACCCGAGTATAGATAGTTGGGTTGATTGGTCGCCCCAGCAGTTTTTCTGCCTCACTCAGCACAGAGAAAAGATCGGGATAAGTTAGGTCATCAGACACTAGCATCAGATCAATGTCGCTTTTCGCGGTATCTTGACCCTTTGCAACAGAACCATAAACGAATGCTATCTGAATGCGGTTGGCAAATGGAAGTAAGGCTTGGCGCAGGATATCTGCAAGCCCGAAGGTCTTGAGAATAATACCTCGAAGATCTGAGAATATAGGAGATGAGGGATTTGCCTGATAGTGCTTCTGATTCCCCGTGCGAGAAACAGTGATCAGCCCAGAGGTGACCAACTTTTCCAATTCTCGCGTCACAGCACCAGTGCCTACATTGGCAAGACGTATGATTTCATTTCCAAAGAATGTGCGATCAGGCTGCCCGAAAATTATCGACAGCACGCGCTGCTGAACCTTGGTGAACAGGGCATTTGTTAGGCCTGAATTAATAATTCCCATAAAAGGAATTATCATGCCCTTTTTGGGTTTTGTCAAATGTTTGTAATGGGCGTCGATAGCGCGCGGCAGGCGATAAAGTAGACTTATTAGATTGATTTGGTTGCAAATTAGAACACCTCATCAGAAATAGATAGCTAACCAGTTAATGGGGGGCACAAATCCTTCCTCAACTATTGGTGGGCGCAGAGCAGAAGGTGCCGGTTTCATTGGACAAGCAAAACCTGTTCATATCCGCTTGGGTAATGAGCTTGATACGGATGCACCATACGAATGGTTAGTTAATGGTGTTGGGTATTCACCTCACGTCGCCATCATGGGTCAAGCCGGTTCTGGAAAGACAAGGACCATGCTGGAAGCATTAAAGCAGATTAAAGAACAAACTAATGTTCCCATAGTGTTACTGGACCTGGGTAAGGGTGAGTTGGCTGATGATGACAGGCTGGCTGAAGCCCTAAATGCCAAGGTGTTGAGAGTACCAACCAATGCGATACCACTGGATATGTTTTTCGGATCCAACCTCGGTGATGAATCTGATGTCGCTGATACTGTCATGGGTTTCCGTGATTCGTTCATTAAAGTCATCTCGGGCAATGTGGGTCCGGTCCAAAAGGACAACATCAAGGAAGCGTTGAGACCTCATTTTTCTTCGAGAGACCACATAACGTTGGATGATGTAAAGAAATGGTTGAAGGACTACTACGAGGAAAACGAGTTAAGAACAGACTCGGTGATTTCCACAATTAACGATCTGACTGAATGGAAAATCTTCAGTGCTGATTTCTCACCGACTGAGTTTTTCTCACAGAGTTGGATTATCACCTTCGCCCACGCACAGGATACAGTAAAGAATCTGTCTGCCTATCTGTTGTTAGATGCACTCAATACATGGATGAAACGTCTTGATGCTGCGCCACAAGATGCACAAGGGCATCGTGCCTTACGATGTATTTTGGCAGTTGATGAAGCTCGTCATATCTTGGGTTCCAAACATAAAGCTTTGAGTGACATTACCGCTACGGCGGTAGGCTTAGCTCTTTGGCATGGATCATCCCGCATCAGAAGTGCCTGGGTTTTTGAGCCCAGCGAAATTCGCGGCCATCGTGGGGTTGCCCTTGGTCAGCTTCTTGACTGTTAGGTCGTCGGCCTTGTTGTTGGCAAGACGGAGGTTGCTTTCTGAACCGAGCAGGGCTTCCTTGGTCTTCTGGAGATGTTCGATGGTCTTGTCTATCTCATCAATTGCTGTCTTAAACTTCCTAGATGCCAATTCGTAGTTACGGGCAAAGCCAGTCTTAAACGCATCGAGCTCGTTTTCGAAGTTCGTGATATCAATGTTCTGTGCTTTCAGCAACGCGAGCTCGGTTTTGTACTTCAGTGAGTTCTGGGCGGCATTTCGCAGCAGCGTAATGATTGGGATAAAGAATTGCGGCCGAACTACATACATCTTTCGATAACGGTGGGATACATCGACAATGCCGGAATTGTAAAGCTCGCTTTCAGGCTCAAGCAGTGAAACGAGGACTGCGTATTCACAACTCTTTTCATTACGGTCCTTGTCGAGTTCTTTAAGAAAGTCTTCGTTCTTCTTCTTGGCAGTTGTTTCGTCGCTCTCGTTTTTCATCTCGAACATGATCGAGACGATTTCGGTGCCAGCCTCATCCGAGTCGTGAAAGATGTAGTCGCCCTTGCTGCCGGTCCGCGCATCGTTGTCCTTCTCAAAATATGCCATAGGAAACGCCATCGCACGAATGCGGTTGAACTCAGTCTCGCAGTGCTGCTCGAGGGTTTCACCAACCATTTTGGTTGATAGACGAGCCTTCATATCCCGGAGGCGCTCAATCGCGTCATCGCGATCCTTGATCTGCGTCTCGTACTTGTCCCTGAGCGACTTCTCGGCGAGCTGCTTCTCAAGTTCCACTCGCTCGAGGCCATTCTTCAGCTCGTCGCGCTCCTTCTCAACCGTACTTATTGCCACGGTGATTGCGAGCTTCTGCGCAACCTCAATGGCGTCGAGCTTTGCTTTCAGGCCTTGGATCTCCGTGTCCTTCGTAGCAGCCGT
>CAIJXJ010000158.1 GCA_903824575.1 uncultured Methylobacillus sp. | reverse complement strand
GATCTTATGGGTCGCAAGTATGTGCAGTTCAAAAATATGTTCAGTTCCGCATCACAAACATCGATTCATCCTGCTGAAACACGGGTGTCAGCGGGTGCTGTACTGCACATAATAGATGTGCTTTCCTGTAAAGGTAGTAACCTTTTTAAGGAGAGTCATCGTGAACATCGAAATTATTTTTACCCATCAAGCAAAGAATTGGTTATCTGATAGCATTCTTTATGACAGTTCTGATTCTTACGTAAAATATCTGGAAGGACGCGGATATTCGCTTTCGAGTATCGGCAACTATTTGGGCTGCGTCGCACATTTTGCGCACTGGCTTAAAACACAGCATATAAAACTCCAGCAAATTGACGAAACGCTGGTCAATCGATTTTTAGATCAACATTTGCCGTTGTGCGACTGCGCTTTACGAATACAGCGAAGCCGACATCAAATCCGTCCTGCATTGAAACATTTGCTTGTTGCACTACGGTTGAATGCACAGATACTGCCGCAAACAGTTACTACGCCAGCATCCATTCAAGAAGAAATCAGTCAATTCGATACCCACCTTGATCAAGTTTGTGGTCTTGCTGCAGCTACGCGCATACGTAGCATCGGAATTGTAAAAATATTCTTGATAGAGATATTCAGTGACAAGCCAATTGATACCACGATACTTAAGCCAACGGATGTCTCCCTATTTGTGGTCACCCACGCCAAGGGCTGCAAACCGAGCACTTGTAAGATTGTGGGAGGTGCACTACGCCGCTACTTCCGATTCAGAGGTATGCATGGTGACTGCACTCTGGGCCTTATTGCCTCCATTCCGAGCATCGCTGAATGGCGTCTTGCGCGACTTCCGGAAGTATTGTCCGATGATGAGCTGACGCAATTTCTCAATGCTTTTGATCGCCAGACTTCGACTGGAAAGCGCGATTATGCAATGGGTCGTGTCTTGTTGACCTTGGGTTGCGAGCCTGTGAGGTGGCACAACTGCAGCTTAATGACATAAATTGGCGTGAAGGTACATTGAGAGTCAGAGCAAATAAGATGCGACGAGAAGATGTATTGCCATTGCCTTCGCAAACCGGTTGTGCGATTGTCGAATACCTGAAAGATGGCCGCCCATCATCCTCTAGCAGGGCGCTATTTCTACGGCATGTTGCTCCAACAAATGAACCCATTGGTTCCAGCGTTGTACGTATTGCTGTTCGCCGTGCGTACGCGAAGTGCGGATTGAGCCAACGCCTGACGGGAACACACATATTGCGTCACAGCGTTGCAAGTCGGCTACTCCGGGTTGGCACACCCTTGAAGGAAATTGCTGACATACTTCGACACAGCTGCCTGGATACGACTGCAATTTACACCAAAGTGGATGTTGGTAAGCTTGTCGAAATTGCCATGCCATGGCCGGGGAGTAAGCTATGAATCGCCCAGTCCTGATGGTTACGCTTGCAAACGAGTATTTGTTCAGCAGACGAAGTCTCGGTTTTGATTTAAAGGTTGCGGGTCGCCAGCTCATTGACTTTGCCCATTTCGCTGATAAGGCTGGTCATCAAGGGACTCTTACTAAAGATATCGTGGTCTCCTGGGCACAGTCTGCACCCAATAAGGCTGCTATAACTTGGGGCCGTCGCCTGGAGATTGTCCGCCCTTTTGCGAAATATCTTCAGCAATTCGACCTTGCCACCGAGATTCCTGAATCAAACCTGTTCGGTCGATCACATCGCCGCTTGACACCCCACATTTACACTTTCCAAGAAATTAATGACCTACTGATTGCTGCCGCTGCGTTGTCGCCGACGGATGTACTGAGACCTGTCAGATATGTCACGCTCTTTGGTTTGCTTGCAACGACAGGTTTGCGAATTTCAGAAGCGCTTCAGTTGCGGCGAGTCGATGTCAATCTTGAACATGGACTGCTCACCATTCGTGAAACCAAATTCCGCAAATCCCGATTGGTTCCGCTACATTCGAGCGTGACACAGTCGCTCCAGAATTATGCGATGCTGCGGGATCGTCAGTGGCCAGTCGCACTAAGTGATCAATTCTTTCTGTCATCACGCGGCAGTTGCCTGGGATTAAGTACCGCTGAGTATGTGTTCGCATGCCTGCGCACGTCGTTGGGCTGGATATCCCGCGGCGACTATCCGTCTCCCCGAATTCACGACCTGCGTTGCGCTTCGGTCATTCCTGAAATACGCTGCGCTCAAGGATATCTCCGCACTCGCCGTTATACAAAGTACCTTAGCCATACCGATGAAGCGATTTGACAAGAAGATTGTCGGCTTTCTATCACGAGATGAAATTCAGGCGCTTTGGGATGCGCCTGATGTAAGTACTTGGTACGGTCAACGTGATCGACTTCTATTTGCCACTTTGTATAATACAGGGGCGCGTGTTTCAGAAATTATTGGCTTGCGTATCAGTGATATCATAATTGGTCAATCTTCTCACGTTCATATCATGGGCAAGGGACGAAAGGAGAGAACGGTCCCACTTTGGCACACTACAGCACAACAAATCAAAAACTGGTTGCACAGCATCGGCGTGTCGCCTGAACAACGATTGTTTCCCAACAGCTCCGGACAGGCGATGACTCGATCTAACGTTACAGATCGGCTTCAGCTTGCCGTAAAGGTGGCTGCTAAGAAATGCCCACAATTACTTCAGCACCGGGTATCTCCTCATGTTTTTCGTCATTCGACTGCGATGCATCTGCTGCAGTCAGGGGTTGATATCAATGTCATTGCATTGTGGCTTGGTCATGAAAGTCCGGCGACAACTCACATGTATATGCAGGCAGATCTGTCGATGAAAGAACGGGCGCTTAATAACCTGCAACCGCCTGGCACCGCGATAATGCGATATCAGCCGCCCGATGAATTATTGAAATTCCTCGAAGACCTATAAAATATGTGCAGTACAGTGCCCGCATCACGTCAGGAAACATCGATGTTTGTGGTGCGGAACTGAACATATTTTTGAACTGCACATACTTGCGACTATGAGGATATCCTCATAGTCGCAAGGCATGGCTGTTCTGCGATACGCCTGCTGGCGCCAACGCTAGTGCAATCATTTACTCGTTGCTGGAAACCGCTAAGGCCAATGGCCTCGACCCTTATGCTTGGCTGCGTCGCGTCATGCGTGACTTGCCCGCCGCGAAGAACGTGGAAGAAATGGAAGCGCTTTTGCCTTGGAATTTGCATATGCAGGATTTAATCATTGAAATGATATCCTGAACAGGTTGGGGTTTATGGAGCGCTTACGAGCAAAATTTTCGTCAACGGCCTGGCAGGGCGAGCCTTGAGCCTGCACAGCACATGAAGCGGGAATTGGCATGAGCGCGCCTGCACCCGAGATAGACCTG
>CAIJXJ010000157.1 GCA_903824575.1 uncultured Methylobacillus sp. | reverse complement strand
GAAATCAAAATCCAAATGCTCACTTTTTCTTCGCTCGCGGATGTGCCTGATCATAAACTTTAGCCAGATGCTGACAACACAGCGCGTAGCGGTTTGTTGCGGTGTAGGCTAATGCCAGCATAGCTGGCGTTAAGGCGCGTAGCGGCGGCCGAAATCAAAATCCAAATGCTCACTTTTTCTTCGCTCGCGGATGTGCCTGATCATAAACTTTAGCCAGATGCTGAAAATCCAAATGGGTATAAACCTGTGTCGTGGTGATGTTGGCGTGCCCCAACATTTCCTGTACGGCGCGCAAGTCGCCGCTCGATTGCAACACATGGGTGGCGAAGCTGTGGCGTAAAACGTGCGGATGCACATTACCGGCAATGCCCTGTTTGATGGCCCATTGCTTGATTCTGTATTGCACGGCGCGCGGCGTGAGTTGGTGCCCGGTCTTGCCGATGAAAAGAGCCGTTTCATTATTCGTTTTCATCAAAGCACGTTGCGGTAGCCATGCCTGGATGGCGTTGGCTGCCTGGCGACCCAAGGGCACGATGCGCGTCTTGGAACCCTTGCCGGTGACGGTGACGGTGCCTTCAGCAAAGTTCAAGCCGGACGGTGTCAGTGTGACCAGTTCGGCCAGGCGCAATCCCGAAGAATAGAACAGTTCCAGAATGGCGTGATCGCGCAGGGCCAAAGCGTCATCGCCAGCGATGTTGACCAGTCGCACCGCCTGTTCGACTGACAGGGCTTGTGGCAAGGCTCTGGCCGCCTTGGGGGCGCGCATGCCGATGCAGGGATTGTTATCGAAGCCTTGGCGATGGCACAGATAAGTAAAAAATCCGCGCCAGGCTGAGAGCATGCGTGCAATGCTCTTGCCGCCCAGGCCCTGTCCGTGCAGGGTGGCTACGAAGCGGCGGATGTGTGAGGGTTGCAGTTGTTGCAAGCTAGAGTCGCCGGTCATTGTTATCAGCCGGCGAATGTCACGGGCATAATTCTCGCAAGTCAGGGGACTCAGTCCCCGTTCGTGGGCGAGGTGACCGAGATAGGCGGTGAGATGACTCAACTAAAGAATATACCTTAGCAGGGCAACGCTGATCAGTTCACCGATGCGTTTGAGATACATGGTGCCCATCTCCGGGTAGAAACGCGCCTCGTCTTCGCTGGCCATGGCCAGCAGGCCGAATACCTCTTCGCCACGTAGTGCCACCAGTGCGTAAGACTTGAGCGGGGCGTTGGTCTCGCCAAACCAGGAATCCACATCGAGCCCGGCGCGATGCCCGCAGTATGGGACTGTCAGCGTTTGTGCCCAGTCGCGCAATTCGTCGTCTATCGGCGTAAATTCGTCGCGTGGAGCGTCCTCTTCATGCTGTGGTTTTGCCCACAGTCGAAGCGCGACATGCGGGACCTGGAAGTCTTCGCGCAGGTTATCAACTACAGTCTCCGTCAGGGCCTCCAGATTGCAGGCCGACAATATGCCCAGACTCAAACGATGTACCTTCTCGCTGATCACGTCATTTTCTTCACCAAACTGGATCAATTCGGACATCTTGACTTCCAGCACCCGGATCTTGTCGCGTTGTGCCAGTTGCTGGCGCTCGGCCAGGGAAACCGTGCCATTGCCATGCGGGCTGGGAATGTAGATTTCAGTCAGGAGATACGCGTGGCGTTCGAAAAAAGTCGGGTCATTGCGTAAAAATTCGGTGATCTGGTCTTCGTTGGCTTGCATGTTTCTTCCTTAAATTACAGTGTAATTTCGCCGTCGAATACGGTGACGGCTGGCCCTGTCATCATGACAGATTTACCCGCTCCAGCCCAGTCGATCAGAAGCTCGCCCCCTCGCATGGAGACCGTGACGGGTGAAACCAGCCGGCCCAGACGCACGCCGGCAACGGCAGCGGCGCAAGCGCCGGTGCCACATGCCAGTGTTTCTCCTGCGCCGCGTTCAAACACGCGCAATTTGACATGATGGGCATCTATCAACTGCATGAATCCGGCATTGACGCGCTGCGGGAATCTTTGGTGGCGCTCGATCATTGCGCCTTGCTCGCATACCGGTGCCGAGTCGACATCCCCGACGATCTGCACTGCATGGGGGTTGCCCATGGAAAGCGCACTGATTTGTACTTCGACTGCGCCAACCTGCAACGCATATTGTAACGCTGGCTCTGCCGTGAAAGGGAGGTCTCCGGGGTCGAAACGGGGAATTCCCATATCGACCGTCACCAGGCCATCATCTTCCAGCCTGAGCCGTATGATGCCGGACGCAGTTTCAACCCGGATTTCCCTATCGTCGGTGAGTCCCTGCTCATGTACGAAGCGCACGAAACAGCGCGCGCCATTGCCACATTGCTCCACTTCGCTGCCATCGGCATTGAATATTCGGTAGCGAAAATCGGCCTCCGGTGTGCCCGGTTTTTCCACCAGTAGCAATTGATCACAGCCCACGCCAAAATGTCGATCCGCGATCCGGCGGACCTGTTCCGGCATCAGATCGACCGACTGGCGGATTGCATCGATGACGACGAAATCATTGCCCAGCCCCTGCATTTTTGAAAACTTCAGTTTCATGTCGTGCATTTTAGCGGAAAAGGAAGAAAGCTTTCAGCCATCAGCCAATACTCAGTTTTCAATCCTCAGTCCCTAGTCCTGTTTTTTTGGTGGTGCCACTCCGCCCGGGATCTTGTGGCGTTGATAGCTCCACAAGTATTGCTCCGGTTTTTTTCGTACTAACTGCTCAATGGCGGCGTTCATTAAGGTGGGGGTAGGCGCGCCGTTAAACGGTTCAAAATGCACGATATAACCCTGTCCCCACGGCAAGCGCTCGCCGAAAGCCATCAGTATGGTGGCCCCGGTGGCTTTTTCCAGTTTTGCGACCAGTGTCATGGTATAGGCAGGGCGACCGAAAAAATCCGCCCATTCGCCTTCGGCGTAAGCTGGTGCCTGATCAGGCAGGATACCGACGGCATCCCCTTGTTTCAGGGCGCGCAACAGTGCGCGCACCCCCTGCATGTTGGCGGGCGCCAGTTTGACCTGTCCGCGTGCACGACCCTGGTGAATCAGGGGCATCAGCCAGGCCTGACGCGGCGGACGGTACATCACGGTCACGGGATGTTTTGCGCCGTAGTAGAGGGAGGTGATCTCGAAACAGCCAAGGTGTGGCGTCAGGAAAATGATGCCTCGTTTCTTTTGTAGCGCGGCTTCCACGTGCTCCCAGCCGTGACAGGCACGCACCCAGCCCAGCACCTGCTGATACGGTCGAAACCAGATGGCAAAGGTTTCCAGCACACTTTTGCCGGTTTCCGCAATATTTTGTCGCAACAGACGGCGATAGCCAGCGGGATGATCGGCGATGCTGCTGGCGGCAAGATTTTCCTTCGACCAGAAGGCGAATTTTCGGGAACCGAGAAACATGATCCATCCGACGACGATACCCAGGCCGTGAATCAGTGGCAGGGGGAGTTGTGCGTAGCGTTTCAGGAGCCAGATCAGCATGAATTTCTTTTGGGAGGCACGGTAATTTGCTATTCTATCAATCTTTCAAATGAAAATTTCTGCGGACCCTATCTCATGAGCGATTACCTGTTCACCTCTGAATCCGTTTCAGAAGGCCATCCCGACAAGGTCGCGGACCAGATTTCCGATGCCATTCTAGACGCCATCCTGACGCAGGACCCGGCTGCCCGCGTGGCGGCCGAAACCCTGACCAATACTGGCCTCGTGGTGCTGGCGGGGGAAATCACTACCAGCGCTAATGTCGATTACATCAAGGTCGCCCGCGAGACCATCCGCCGCATTGGTTATGACAACACCGACTACGGCATCGATTATCGCGGTTGCGCCGTGCTGGTGGCCTACGACAAGCAGAGCCCGGATATCGCCCAAGGCGTCGACCATGCCGAGGATGATCCGCTCGATCAGGGCGCCGGCGACCAGGGTCTGATGTTCGGCTATGCCTGTGACGAAACGCCATCTTTGATGCCCTTGCCGATCTGGCTGGCACACCGCTTGATGGAGCGCCAGTCGCACCTGCGCCGTGACGGACGTTTGCCCTGGTTGCGTCCGGACGCAAAATCTCAGGTGACGGTGCGCTACGTCGATGGCAAGCCTTATTCCATCGACACCATCGTACTATCGACCCAGCACGCGCCGGAAATGAGCCTGGAAGCCATCCGTGAAGCCGTGATCGAAGATATCATCAAGCCGGTGCTACCCAAAGAGCTGATCAAGGGCGAAATCAAATATCTGGTCAACCCCACCGGTCGCTTTGTCATCGGCGGACCGCAAGGTGATTGCGGACTTACTGGCCGCAAGATTATCGTCGATACCTACGGTGGCGCCTGCCCGCACGGCGGTGGCGCATTCTCCGGCAAGGATCCGTCCAAGGTCGATCGTTCAGCGGCTTATGCTGGCCGTTACGTGGCCAAGAATATCGTCGCCGCAGGCCTCGCGACCCGTTGCACGGTGCAGGTGAGTTATGCCATTGGCGTTGCGCATCCGACCAGCGTAATGGTCGAGACTTATGGCACGGGCAAGATTTCCAATGAGGCGCTGACTGAACTGGTACGCCGGCATTTCGATCTGCGCCCCAAGGGTATCGTCAAGATGCTGAATCTGCTGCGTCCAATTTATGAGAATACGGCCGCCTACGGCCACTTCGGTCGTGATGAACCCGAGTTCACCTGGGAAGCGACCGACAAGGCCATTGCATTGAAGGCCGACGCTGGAATATAAACGCTCATGCTCAAGCGCGTATCTGTTGAACACCTGAAGGTCGGCATGTACCTGCAGGAGATGTGCGGATCTTGGATGGATCACCCGTTCTGGCGCAGCAAGTTCAAGATCGAGGATGAGAAGGACATCCGTTCCATCCAGGCCAGCAGTATTCGCGAAATCTGGATCGACACCTCCAAGGGGCTAGATGTCGAGTCAGGCCAGGCCGTCGAACAGGCCGAGGTTGAAGCTCAAATCGAGCAGGTATTGAGCAAGGCAGTGGACAATACGGTGGTAGAACGCGTTTCCATCGAACAGGAACTGGCGCAGGCGAGCAAGATCTGTTCGCAGGCCAAGATGGCAGTCTCGTCGATGTTCAACGAGGCGCGCATGGGCAACGCGCTTAATACGGCGGATGCCTTGCCCATGGTAGAGGAAATCTCCAACTCGGTCGCACGCAACCCGGGGGCGCTGATCAGCCTGGCCCGCCTTAAGACCAAAGACGATTACACCTACATGCATTCGGTGGCGGTTTGTGCACTGATGATTTCTCTGGCAAAGCAACTTGGCCTGGACGATCAGCAGATTCGTCAGGCGGGCATGGCCGGCTTGATGCATGACCTTGGCAAGATGATGATCCCGCCGGAAATCCTCAACAAGCCGGGCAAACTGACGGATGAAGAATTCAATACGGTGAAGGCGCACCCGGTCGAGGGCCACAAGATGCTGCTGGAAGGCAGCGGAGTCGATGCGGTAACGCTGGATGTTTGCCTGCACCACCATGAGAAAATCGATGGCAGTGGCTATCCTGACGGTTTGAAGGACAGCGAAATAAGCCTCTTCACCAAGATGGGTGCGGTCTGTGATGTCTATGATGCGATTACCTCCAATCGCCCCTACAAGGATGGCTGGGACCCCGCCGAGTCGTTGCGCAAGATGGCAGAATGGAGTCATGGTCATTTTGATGCGAGAATTTTTCAGGCCTTCGTCAAGAGTGTCGGCATCTATCCCATCGGCTCTCTGGTCAGGCTTGAGTCCGGGCGTATTGGCGTGGTGGTCGATCAGACCGGAAAATCCTTGCTGACACCCAAGGTCAAAGTGTTCTATTCGATCAAATCCAAGCTGCGCATCAGCCCTGAGGTGCTGGATCTGTCGTCCAACAGTGTGCGTGACAAGATCATCGCCCGTGAAGATCCTGAAGAATGGAAATTCACTGATCTGAACGAACTTTGGGGCGGTGTGGCCTTGTGGTGATCTGGCTGCGACAATTTAACTCAAACCGATCAGGGGCGAGGTTCGCCAAGGTTGCCCACTCATCAAAGTTGAAGCTTTCAGTCATAAACTAAACACTTGGCGCCGTGCGCTATGCCATCAGACTTTGAACTTATCCAGTGAATGCTTCAGTTCTGTGGCCAGTTGCTCCAGGCGTGATGCCGAAATGGAGGTCTGACGCGCGGCAGCGGAATTTTCTTCCGTCATCTGGGCGACCTTTTCCACATTATTGGCAATATCGTTGCTCGCCGCACTCTGTTCCCTCATGGCACTAGCCATGTCATCCACGACCACAACCACCAGTCGCGAGCCATCGGCAATATTGCCAATCAGGGAACCGGCCTTCTCCGCCATCGCCTGTCCTTGCGCCACCTTGGCTTCGGTCACGGCCATGCTAGCCACCGCCACCTTGGCCTTGGCCTGAATGCCACTGACCATCTCGGTTATTTCCTTGGTGGAATTGGCCGTGCGTTCTGCGAGTTTGCGCACCTCGTCCGCCACTACGGCAAATCCACGCCCCTGTTCACCAGCGCGAGCCGCTTCAATGGCTGCATTGAGCGCCAGGAGGTTGGTCTGTTCTGCCACCTCGCGAATCACTTTGATGATGTCGGAGATCTTGTCTGATTGTTGGCCCAGTTCACTGATTTCAGCAGAAGCGGAATTTACTGAGGCCGCAATCGACGTCATCTCATTCACGGTGCTGGCGATTACGCTATGGCCTTCCTGTGAAGCATTACCGGCTTGCCTCGATGTCTTTAGCACTTCGCTGGCCCCATCGGAAATATGGTTGACGCTGACTGTCATCTCCTCGACTGCCGCCGCCATCGAAGACGCCGCCTCACTCTGGTGCATGGACGCAGTTGCCATTTGCTCTGAAGAACTGGCCAGCGTCACCGCAGAGCCTGAAATCTCATCGGCGCTGGAACTGACCTGCTTCAATACCGTTTGCACCTTTTGCGACAGCGCATTAAACGCCTTAACCGTCTGACCGACTTCGTCATTGCTGGTGACCGCGACCCGCTTGGTGAAGTCGTTGTCCCGATCGATATCGCTGATGGTGCGTTGCATGGCATGCAACGGGGAAATAATCGATTGCGAAATGTAATGGCCAAGCGCATACGCCAGAATGACGGCAAAGAGGACGACTGCAATCTGGGCAGTGGTCAGGCTTTGTGCCGTTGCCTTGGCTGAAGCGGCTGATTCGTCGGCATCCTTGACGCTGTATTTCACAATCTTGTTCAGGCTCTTCTCTCCGGCACTGAATAAAGCATCATTGGCCAAGAATTGGCGGTAGAAATCCTTGAATAACTGCTTCTGTTCATCTTCACTCGAACTTTTGCTCAGGCGTTCGATGATGCTGGTGACCTTGGCGTCTTCCTTCTTCCATGCTTCCCAATCCTTGGAAAAAGCCTCCCACCGGACTTCTTCTTCGCCCGTGGCCGGAATCTGCCGGTAAGCCTGCAAGCCTTTGTCAGCACGATCCCAGGCCTCCTGTTTATCTTTCAGGTACTGGGCGAAGAGAGCCTGTGCCTTGTAGTCATTCTCGTAAATGGCTACGCGCAGGTTGGCGACCTGAATTGCCGTCTGTGCCTCATTTGTGACTTCTAGGTTATACACGGTAGGCAGGTCGCTTCCCCCAATTTCGTGTATGACTTTAGATAGAGTGTTTATTCCACTGTACCCGATGAGGCCAACAGCAAGGAGAGCTACTGCGGACAGTAAAATGAGCATAGTCAGCTTAGATTTGATAGTCTGGTTGTTCATGATTTTTCCTTTTTTTGTTATTACGAGCTGTGTTGTCTACAAGCTAAGGATTTAAAATTGATAAATCGTTGGCCGAAATGAAAAGCTACCATTCAGCCTGCAAAAAGCAGTTGAACCACGTGGAATTAATTTAAATTCAATAAGTTAAAATTAATTTTAGTGTCACCCATTTGGTGAACGCATACTCCCCTGATAAAGCTTGGGTTACCCCGTTTCCCCAGTGTTCCCCGTGGTTAAATGCCGTTTTAAGGATGAACCAAAGGCTCGGCCATTGCTCGGAAAGGGAATTACGTTCTTGATTTCTCGATCCGTTGAACCGCATTTACGCATGGGATGAGAGACCAAAAAAGCCGCCGTATTCATTGCATCTCTAAAGTGAAGGAACTGAGACCACATCAATTCAGATATTCGCAGGCATCCTTTTAAAGGTCTGCGAGCACGGACACGCTCCATATCGATGCGGAATTGCAGACCTTGCATCTGGCGCACATTGACATTACCGTCATAGATCAATTGCTCGATTGCAAGCCGCCGACGACGATCGAATTCATCGGGTGCATTTGAGGCCAGAGCCATCCACTCATCAAAGTCAAAATTGGTTTGCATCTGCCCTCCTACAATCTATCGTTAATGAATTTCTCCACATTTTCACGATTGACATTTTCCATTTGACCAAACTCACGCATATCTTGGGCTGTCTTGAAAATGGACTGTTGTATTTCACGCAGAATTGCCTCATCAACGCGTCCTTTAGTTTCCAATTCCAGCAGGACTAATTGAAATTGATTTAAAGAGTTATTCAGGTAGTGATAAGTCGCCATCAAGGTTGCCTGATGTGTTTTGGATCGTTCTTCCTTGATCGCATTATTGAATCTGTCCAATCCAATTTGCATGTCAACCCGGTAGGAATGATCACGTATAGCCGCTGCCAAAACTTCGTTCAGGACGATGCGATTAAACGGCTTCGTCAGGTAATAGAAACAGCCAGCCTTGATACCCTCAGCAATTTGTTCTGGTTCACCCGCAGCCGTTAGCAAAATCACCGGCGTCATTCTAAGATCGGGGTCTTGTTTTATTTGTAGCAAGACTTCCAGCCCATCCATGCCGGGCATCATACGATCCAGCAAAACAACATCGACCTTGGTCTGTTCAAAACGGAGGATCTCTAACGCCTTTTCACCGCTTTCTGCGGTAATTAGCTCGTAACCTTTGCCTTGAGTAAATTCATCAATGATGTCCAAGTTAATTGGATCGTCATCGACAGCCAGAATGATAGGTTTATGATCGTTCATTATTTTTCCCTTCCGTGACCTTGCGTTAATGGCAAAGTAAATGTAAATGTTGCTCCAACCGATGCATTGTTTCTAGCAAGTATCGTTCCAGAATGTTGCACTATGATTTCTCTACAGATGGCCAAACCCAGACCGCTCCCACCCGCGTTGGTGGACGTTTTTGAACTTTGAACGAATTCTTCAAAGATTGATTGAAGCTCTGAATCCGGTATGCCTAGTCCTTCATCTATCACTGAAATGGCAATTGCTGTTGCGTTTGAAGGAGGGTTAACTTGAAAATCGAGTGGTTCATTGAGGGCGTTTATAAATTCTGACTTTAAGAAAATACGGCCATTTTCTGGGGAGAACTTGATCGCATTGGCCAATAAATTGCGGATCACTTGTCCGATGAGCAACGCATCGCACTTGATTAATAGCTCCGGCATTAAAAATGAAACATCAATACTGACCCCGCGACCTTTAGCCAAAACATCGAACTCATCAACCGCCTCCTGAATGATCAGTCGGAGATCATGGGTTGCTGGCTTAAATTTAATTTTGCCAGCCTCGAGCTTTGAAAGATCAAGCAAGTCATCAATGAGCAGCATCAACCGGCCACCACTATCGGCAATCCGGTTGAAATATTTCTTATGTTTTTCAAGATCGGCTGATTGCCGACCCAAATCTCCATAGGACAGAATTGCATGCATGGGCGTACGCAACTCGTGAGAAATATTTGCAAGGAATGTAGATTTAGCTTGATTGGCTTTTTCTGCCTGTTTCTTTGCCTTAGTCAAATCTTCTTGCGCCAGCATCAGATCAGTGACATCCATTACTACACCGTAAACATGAGTTGGCTTTTCCTTAGTATCTCGTATGACATGCCCCAAGACGTGAATCCAGATAACTTTCCCATCTTTTGGACGTTTGTAGGGATGGATCATGTCGAATCTCGGCAGGGATCCATTTACCGCTGAAAGATAGTTCGCCAAAGCAGCCTCAGCCGCGACCTTGTCGACAGCTTCAATGTTGGCGTACCAGTCATTCATGATGTTGTAGCGCATACCTTCACGAGGTGGATCGCCAAATATCTCCACCACGCGCTCGGATGAAACGTAATCCTCTTCACCCGCACTAAAATCGATAGACCAGTGACCTGATCGGGCCAGGTCTAGTGCTTGGTCCCGGAGGAATTCAGCATGCTTTCGTTGTGTAATGTCTCGGCCAACACCTAGTACGCCCATGAGTCTGCCATCCATATACATAGGGGTTTTTGTGGTTTCTAGCAGAGCACGATGGCCATCATCGGCAAAGCTTATCCATTCCTCATTGGTGGTAGATTCGCCTCCAGCCATCGCTTTAAGGTCATTTTCACGGAAGAAATCTCCAAGCGCAGTATCGACAAAGTCATAATCCGTCTTGCCGATGATCTCGTCCTCTTTTGCTCCGAAGAACTGCTCAAATGTTGAATTGCAGGCAAGATAAACTCCCTCTTTATCTTTCAGCCAGATCAAGTCCTGGATGGTTGCAAGAATGGTTCGTAAGCGCGCCTCTTTCTCCATCAGGCTCACCGTCTGTTGAGCTACCAGCGATTCAAGGTCCGTTCGGTATTTCTCAAGCTCTTTTTCATTCTGCTTGCGGTCATGGATGTCCTGAATCGTTCCGATCAGTTGGATTGGGCTGCCTTTTCCGTCGTACTCAAGCTCGCCATTAGCTGCCACCCAGCGCACTTGTCCATCGCTTGGACGCACAATCTGGTAATCCATTCTGAAGTCTTTACGATCACGGATAATTTCCAAGTAATGGTCTAATGCTGGTTGACGAAATTCAGGGACAAGCAGGCTATTCCAATGTGGAATGTCATGAACAAAATTTTCATCGATGCCGAATATGGCGTCGAGCTGCGCACTGCTTTCCCATTTTCCGGTTGTCAAATCTGTGGCATAACTTCCTAATCGAGCGATTTCCTGCGCCTTGCGATGTTTGATCTCGCTTATTCTGATCGTCTTTTTGTCGTCTTGTTTGCTGCGATTGGTTTTGAGGGAATAGACAATGACAATTACTGTGATTAGCGCAAATAAGACCATCCATTCTGGCGAGTTCTTTGGCTTTTGGTCATAAAGAAAACCTTGCAGAGAAAAATTCTTCGGCAACATCCCTAAGTCCGCATAAGTTTCAGCGATATGCCGCCAACGCTCATCATGCATATAACCGATTTCAACTAAATTCGAGTGGATTAATTGAATCGATTCATTTGCTTCAAAAAGCAGTTT
>CAIJXJ010000156.1 GCA_903824575.1 uncultured Methylobacillus sp. | reverse complement strand
CTAGCCAGTTCCGACAGGTCTGATCTGTTTACATTCATAATTATTGCCCCATTTTAATCAGCAAGTGGTCATCAAGAGCCTGGAAACCAATTTCCGAAAGATTGTCGGCGTCTCCGGTGCCACCATCATGGGAGACGGCACTGTTGCCCTGATCCTGGACGTGGCGATGCTGATTAAAATGGGGCAATAATTATGAATGTAAACAGATCAGACCTGTCGGAACTGGCTAGCGATGCCTCGGTAGGAGAATATCTCACCTTCGTTCTGGGCAGTGAGGAATACGGCATTGAAATCCTCAAGGTACAAGAAATTAGAGGTTACGACGCAGTCACCAAGATCGCTAACACGCCGGACTTCATCAAGGGTGTGATTAACCTCCGTGGCACTATTGCCCCCATCGTTGACCTGCGCGTGCGCTTCAACCTGGGCAATGTTGAGTATAACGAATTCACTGTGGTCATCATCCTCAACCTGTCGGGTCGCATCATGGGCATCGTGGTGGACGGGGTGTCGGACGTAATCGCATTGAGCGCCGGACAAATCCGCGCCGTCCCTGATCTGGTTGCGACGATTGATACCAAGTATCTGGTCGGACTCGGCACAGTGGAAAATCGCATGCTGATTCTGGTGGACATAGAACGCTTGATGACCAGCCAGGAAATGGCCTTGATCGAGACAGTGGCAGATTAAAAGAAGGAGTTTCCAATCATGAAAATCAATATGCCGGTGAGCAATGTCGAGCACCAGTTGACGGATTCAACCTCCATCGTCTCCAAGACCGACAGCCGCGGCAACATCACCTATGTCAACCGGGATTTCCTCGAAATCAGTGGCTTTACCGAGCCTGAGCTGATCGGCATTAATCACAACATTGTGCGTCATCCGGACATGCCGGCCGCTGCTTTCCAGGATCTATGGGACACGGTCAATGCCGGCAAGCCGTGGAACGGCATTGTCAAAAATCGATGCAAGAACGGCGATTTCTACTGGGTAGAGGCTAACGTGGCACCGATCCGTGAAGGCAACCAAATCGTGGGCTACATGTCAGTCCGCTCCAAGCCTACGCGCGCGCAAATCGAGGCAGCCAGCACGCTCTATCGTCAAATCAATGAGGGCCATGCTTCCAAACCCGGAAAAATTTTGCAATCCTTAAAAATGATCAAGAATCTATCAATCCAGAAAAAGATTTACTTCACTCTGGCACTTCCTCTGCTGGCACTGGTGGCACTGCTGGTACTTGGTGCTGAGAATTCAAGATTGGAACTGATCATTGCCGCTGCCGGTATTTTAGCAACCCTCGTTGGTGGCACCCTGCTGGCGCGCGGTCTGGTTGAACCGGTCAAACGCGCGACGACTTACCTCAACGCCATGGCGGGGGGAAACATGCAGGTGCATATCGACACCGGTCTTGATGATGAAACTGGCGCTTTGATTCAGGCACTGAAATCAATGCAGATCAAGCTCGGCTTCGACATGAACGATGCGAGGAAATCTGCCGAGGAAGCGCTCCGTATACAAGTGGCACTCGACAATGTGTCGACCAACGTGATGATCGCCGACCCGGACCGCAACATCATCTACGCAAATGCTTCTGTCACCCGCATGATGAAAAATGCCGAAACCGATCTGCGCACAGTATTCCCGAGCTTTGATTCAGCCAAAATGATAGGCAGCAATATCGACCAGTTCCACCAGAACCCGGCTCACCAGAAGGGCGTTTTAGCCAACTTCAACAGCACCCATCGCACACAGATCGTGATCGCGGGACACACCTTCTCTCTGGTCGCAAACCCGGTCATCAACAGCAGTGGCGTCCGTCTGGGCAGTGTTGTCGAGTGGGATGACATCACCGAGAAACTGGTGACCGAGGAGCGTATTACGCGCATGGCGAATGAAAACCTGCGCGTCAAGATCGCGCTCGACAATGTGGCGACCAATGTCATGATTGCTGACAATGATCTCAACATTATCTACATGAACAAGTCGGTACAGGCCATGATGCAGAACGCAGAGGCTGACCTGCGCCGTGTGTTGCCAAGCTTCAACGCCGCCAAGCTGATGGGCGCTAACATTGACCAGTTCCACAAGAACCCCGCGCATCAGCGCAGTATGCTGGCCACCTTCAGTACCAACTACAAGACCCAGATCCTGGTCGGCGGTCGCACCTTCGCGCTGTCCGCCAATCCGGTGATGTCGGACACCGGAGAGCGCCTAGGCGCCGTGGTGGAATGGAACGACCGCACCAACGAAGTCGCTGTCGAAGCCGATGTCGCCAATCTGGTAGAGGCCGCCGTCATGGGCGACTTCAGCAATCGCATCAACATGGCCGGCAAGGAAGGCTTCTTCAAGTCCCTGTCGGAAGGCATGAACAAGTTGCTGGAAACCAGCGATGTCGGCCTCAACGAAGTCGTACGTGTGCTGGGCGCCCTGTCGCGTGGCGACCTCACTGAAACCATTTCCAACGAATACTTCGGCACCTTTGGCCAGTTGAAGGATGACTCCAACGCCACGGTGGAAAACCTGCGCAGCCTGATCGAACAGATCAAGAGTGCAACCGAATCGATCAATACCGCGGCCAAGGAAATTGCCGCCGGCAACACCGACCTGTCGCAGCGCACCGAAGAACAGGCCTCCAGCCTGGAGGAAACCGCATCCAGCATGGAACAACTCGCCTCAACCGTGAAGCAGAATGCAGAGAATGCCAAGCAGGCTAACCAAATGGCGGCAGCAGCCTCCGGCGTTGCAGTCAAGGGTGGAGCGGTGGTCGGCGAAGTGGTCAACACCATGAGTGCCATCAACGAGTCCTCACGCAAGATCGTCGATATCATCTCCGTCATCGACGGCATTGCTTTTCAGACCAACATCCTGGCCTTGAATGCAGCGGTGGAAGCCGCTCGCGCCGGTGAACAAGGTCGTGGTTTTGCCGTGGTAGCAGGCGAAGTGCGCAACCTGGCACAGCGCTCAGCCGCTGCCGCCAAGGAAATAAAGCAATTGATCTCGGACTCTGTTGACAAGGTCGAGGGCGGCACCCGACTGGTGGAAGAAGCCGGCAAGACCATGGAAGAGATCGTATCCTCGGTCAAGCGCGTGACCGACATCATGGCTGAAATCACCGCAGCTTCCGTCGAACAGAGTTCCGGCATCGACCAGGTCAACCAGGCCGTGACACAGATGGATGAAGTCACCCAGCAGAATGCCGCATTGGTAGAAGAGGCTGCTGCTGCTGCCGAATCGATGGAGGAGCAGGCACAATCGCTGATGGAGTCGGTCGGCATCTTCAAGCTGACTGCAGGCCCCAGTGGTATACCTCGCATCGCCGCACCACGTCTATCAACCAGTCGGGCAGTCGCCACTCCCAGAAATCAGCCGGCACGTCCAAGGGCACAGGCAGCAAAGCTCTCCAACGACAAGGAATGGGAAGAGTTTTAAACTCAGATCTGACTTCGAGCGAAGTGATAGCGCGAAAATGGGGAAGCCCTTTACGGGGTTCACATCTGACTAGTCGCAAAGCGACGTAGCGAAAATGGGGAAGCCCTTTACGGGCTCAAGCTAATTAATTTCTGCCGGGGAATGCCCCCTGCAGATCACAACCAAGCAAAAAACCGGATAAGCATCAATGGCAGCCCAGGCAGATCGAGATGGTTCAGGCCGTGAGTTTCACTTCACCGATCAGGATTTCCAACGCGTACGCAAGCTGATCTATGAGCATGCCGGCATCACGCTGTCCGATGCCAAGAAAGATATGGTATACAGCCGCCTTGGACGTCGCTTGCGCGCCACCGGGCTTAACACCTTTTCCGACTATCTGGGACTGCTGGAAACCAATGATGAAGCTGAGTGGCAGGATTTCGTCAATTCATTGACCACCAACCTGACTTCATTCTTTCGCGAGGCGCACCACTTCCCGCTACTGGCAGAGCATATCAAGAAGCTGAACCTGCGCCGTCCGGTCGAATTGTGGTGTAGCGCAGCCTCCACCGGCGAGGAGCCCTATACCATGGCAATGACCATGGTGGACCTGTTTGGCACTTTCACACCCCCGGTACGCATCATGGCGACCGATCTCGACACCAACGTGCTCAAAAAAGCGGAGGCCGGCGTCTACGCGATGGAACGGGTGGAAAAACTGCCACAGGACGTTCTCAAGCGCTTCTTCCTCAAGGGAACCGGCAATAACGCGGGGTTTGTTCAGATACGGCGGGAACTGCGCGATCTGATCACCTTCCGGCAACTTAACCTGCTGGATGCCAAATGGCCGATCAAGGGCCCGTATGACGCGGTTTTCTGTCGCAATGTAATGATTTATTTCGATAAACCGACGCAATATAATATTCTGGAAAAATTTGTGCCGGTGATGCAACCCGATGCCCTGCTGTTCGCCGGTCACTCTGAGAGTTTTCAGCATGCCACCGACCTGTTCCATATTCGTGGCCGCACCGTCTACACCATTGCAGAAAAGTCGCGCCATCGCGCCACGCCCGCAAAATGAGCAATCGCGGTTTTGAGGAAACCCTCGCCCCCAACGTCTATTTTGACCGTACCTTCAACATCGATGCGGCCAAGATCATGCCTGGCGAATATTACGTCACCCGTCGTGAAATGCTGTTGGTCACGACCCTGGGCTCCTGTGTAGCTGCCTGCATCAAAGACAAGACCAATGGCATCGGTGGCATGAATCATTTCATGTTGCCGGAGAGTGCTTCTGAACAAGGTGGCTGGGGCGCCACCTCCACGCGTTATGGCACTTATGCCATGGAAATGCTGATCAATCAATTGATCAAGTTGGGTGCCAAACGTGAAAACATGGAAGCTAAATTATTCGGTGGCGGCGCCGTGATCAAAAACATGAGCAGCATCAATGTAGGCGAACGCAACGCCAAGTTTGGTCTGGACTATCTCAAGACCGAAGGCATTCCTGTGGTCTCGAAAGATTTGCTCGATATCTATCCGCGCAAGGTTTACTACTTCCCGCTGACTGGCAAGGTCCTGGTGAAGAAATTGCGCAACCTGCACAATGACACCATCATTACACGTGAAGTCGAGTACCGTACGCGCCTGGGTGAAGACAAGGTCGAAGGCGATATCGAGCTATTTACTTAAAAAAGCTTCAAGAAAATTCTATGTCAAAAATCAAAGTGATCGTAGTCGATGATTCTGCGCTAATTCGTTCCCTGCTGAAGGAAATTATCAATTCTCAACATGACATGGAAGTCATTGGTGCAGCCCCGGACCCACTGGTAGCACGCGAGATGATCCGCAATCTCAATCCGGACGTTATTACGCTGGATGTAGAAATGCCCAAGATGGACGGACTGGATTTCCTGGAAAAGCTGATGCGTCTGCGACCAATGCCTGTGCTGATGATCTCGACTTTGACCGAAAAAGGTTCTGACATCACCTTACGCGCCCTCGAACTCGGTGCCATCGACTTCATATCCAAGCCTAAAATGGATATTCAGAACAGCATGAAAGATTATGCCGAAGAGATTGCGGCTAAGATTCGCATAGCTGCCAAAGCACGCGTCAGAACCATGGTCAGCCTGCCCACTACGGCAAGCAAGACTGCCGATGCCGTGTTGCCGACCATCCGCAACAAGATCAACTCCACTGAAAAAGTATTGGTGTTCGGCGCCTCCACCGGCGGAACCGAGGCACTCAAGGACGTTCTGATCCACCTGCCGCCCGACTGCCCTGGCATCGTCATCGCCCAGCACATGCCGGAAGGCTTCACCAAGTCTTTTGCGGCACGCCTGGACAGTCTATGCCAAATCAGTGTCAAAGAAGCAGAGCATGGTGACCGCATCCTGCCTGGCCATGCCTATCTTGCCCCGGGCCACTCACATTTGCTGTTAGGCCGGAGTGGTGCCAATTACGTCTGCGAACTGTCCAAGGCGGAAGCCGTCAATCGCCATCGGCCATCGGTGGATGTATTGTTCCGCTCGGCGGCAAACAACGCCGGCAAAAATGCCATCGGCGTGATACTCACCGGCATGGGCAAGGATGGAGCCGCCGGCATGAAGGAAATGAATGAGGCCGGCGCTCATACTTTCGCCCAGGACGAAGCCAGTTGCGTCGTATTCGGCATGCCAAAGGAAGCGATCAACCAAGGTGGTGTGGATGACATCGTCGCCCTCAAGGACATGCCACGCGCCATCTTGACTTACCTCAACTCCATGGGCGCTAAGTCATACCGTTAGGATTTCCTACTCTGCACTCAACTCTGCATTACGGTGCACTGGTATTGAGCAAGGCCCGGTTTACCGTGATGTTGGCCTTCGCCTTGAGCGCGGCCAGGTAGGACGCCACATATTCATCGGCCAACGCTGCCTGCACCTCGCCCTCTAATGGCAACCTTGTCGCCTCATCGGTCGGCACAGCAGTATCAACACGACTGACGCGGATCAGGCTGTAACCCACATTTTTCTTCTCGACCAGGTCAAAAGACGGTAGCCGGCTGGTGTCGATGACAAATGCCTTGCGCATGACCTCATCAGACAGTCCCTGTGCGTTCTTGCGATCTATGACTACTGTTGGGGTCCAGTTCAATCCCGGCACAGTCTTGCCCTGACGCAAGCCAGTGAGCGATTCAGCTGCCTTCTTGCTGGCCAGTGACATGGCCTGCTCGTGCTTGAGGTAGGTTTCCAACGCTGGCTGAACTTCGGCAAAACTGCGTGCTGCCTCCGGCTTGTATTCCAGTACGCGAGCTGATACCAGCGTGTTAGGAGCAGCCTCGATGGCTTCGGTATTGCGCTTGTCCTTCACCGCTTCACTGGCAAAAATGGCGTTCACCAGCTTGTCATTCTTGAAGAACTTTGTTGCCTCAGCCCGGCTCATCCAGGCGCTGGTCTGTGTCGTAAGACCAAACTTCTTGGCAACCGGTTGCAGGCTGTCTGACTGTTCATACACCATGTTGCTGAAGGTCTCTGCCTGTTCGGCAAACTTAGCTAAGGCTTTCTGGAACAACAAGTCACCCTTAATATTCGCTTTCACCTCATCGAAGGTCTTGCCCTGCGCCTTGATTTCGGTCAACTGGATAATGTGATAACCGAACTCGGTTTCGACCAAATCACTGATCGCGCCCGGAGCCATGTCAAAAACGGCAGTATCAAACTGTTTGACCATCATGCCTCGACCAAATACACCAAGGTCGCCACCCTTTTCGGCCGAGCCCGGATCCTGGGAATATTTCTTGGCAAACTCAGCGAACCTCTTCGGATTTTTCTTGACCTCAACCAATATTGCCATTGCCTTTTCCTGCGTAGCCTTCTTGCTGGCGGCGTCAAGCTTGCCACCAAAGCTGAATAGGATATGGCTGGCACGACGCTTTTCATCGCTCTGGAATTTTTCCGTATTTTCGGCGTAGTACTTCTTCACCTCATCATCTGACACCTGCATGCTGGGAATGAAATTATTGACCGCAAGCATTGCGAATTCAACCTTGACCTGTTCGGGTACGCGAAACTTGTCACGACTCTTGTCATAGAATGCCTGTACTGCCAAAGCACTCACCTGGGTCTGGCCAGAGAAGTCGTCTGCCTTGATCTCGGCCACGCTGGTCTCACGCGTCTGATTTTCTATACGCAAAACATTGTCCAGTTGCGCACGCGACATATTGGCCGTTGAGGCCACACCATCCCTTGCTGCCTGCGACAGCAAGCTTGCACGTATACGTGCTTCAAACTGGCTGGGCGTGAGGTGATTTTGCGTCAGGATGTTGTCATACAGTTCCTGTGAAAATTTTCCATTCTGCGCAAACTCTGGCAAACCGACGATATATTTGCTCAACATTTCATCACTGATGGTGAAATTGGCAGTGCGAACTTCTGCGTTCATCAAACGTGTCACGATCAATTTATCCAGCACGGAGGCCTTCACCGCCGGGTCATCCAAAAGGGCCGGATCGTTCTTGCCGGATGCCTGCAGTTTATTACGCATCTCCTGCAAGGCATTGCTGTACTCCTGCGACGTGACGCTCTGCCCATCCACCTTGGCAATTGCAGCATTGGACCCCGCGCCTTGCAGGTAGGAATCAATCCCCCATAGCGCAAATGGAACCGTAATGAGCGCCAAAATAAGTTTGGCCAGCCAGCCCTTGGAATGCTCGCGAAATGTATCTAGCATGACGATAACTCTCTGTTTCTGCCACCGGCAACAAGCCTATGGCAGGTACCGATTGAAATTTAAAAAGGCGATGACTATACCACAGACCCCTATCGTGCGGACGCGGGTACTATCCTAAATGTTGCGTTTTGTTGTGAAATCGGCCACCTGAAATTATTTGAAACACGCCAGCAATAATGGCGCGAAAGCTGACTGCGTGCAACGGCGTTTGCATCACCCCTGCAGCGACTTCAGTTCCGACTGCAACTGTTCGAACAAAGGCCGCATATTAACATCTGGATCCGCACTACGCCGTTGCATGGCGCGCAGCGCATCGACCACCTGAGTTGCCTGTTGTGGCTCTATCAGACGATCCAGCAATTCTTCCAGCAAGCAGGCAAAAGCACGTACCTCAATCCGTTGCATTCGGAGGCCAACAGCTTCGTCATGTGGTGACAGCATGGTGGCCGCACCGAAATCTCCCAGCAGGCAATCGTCGTGCTGATCCCACAAGATGTTGTGCGCATACAAATCACCGTGCATCAGGCCTTGCGCATGCAGATGGGCGGCGACGGCGGAAATCTTCAGCGCAATCTGCATCACGCCAACCGCACTAAAACGAATGTTCTCCTCATAACAATCACGCGTGCAGGATTCTAGGCTGGGAGGGGCTGAGAGATTGACGAATTCGGGGTTGATCAGTGCCATCACAAGCGCCTGTGCCTCCAGAGGATGCCCGGTAACAACGCCAACGAATGGGATCAGGCCCGGATGCGCACCGGCCTTGATGCAGGCAGCCATTTCACTGCGAGGCAAACCATCGCTGGTAACATCCCCCTTGAACACCTTGACCGCCACAGCAGTGTCCCCGCTTTGCTGCCGATATTGCGCATGATGAATAACGCCGGACGCCCCTTCACCCAGACAATGCTTCAATTCAAGTTGGCCCCAATCAACTTTAGCCACAACTTGACTGGCACCGGGGGCCGCCTCGAACCCATCGCTGCAAGGGTTTCCGGCAAAGGCAAGCCAGGCCAGTCGTGGCAGCGTCCATAGCCAATCTGGCAATTGCTCGAAACGATTGGCTGAAATACGCAGCAGCTCCAAGCTCTTACAGTTGGCCATTTGTTGCGGCAATTGGCGCAACCGATTGCCAGCCAGCATACATTTTTGCAAAACAACACAGGCCCCCAGTTCAGCTGGCAGTTCAGCAATCTGATTGTCAGTGAGAATCAGCCAGCGGAGACCAGGTGGCAGGGCAGCGGGTGGCACATGGCTGATACGATTTGCCTTAAAACCTATCATTTCAAGACGTGGGCACCGCCCCAGCACTTCCGGCAACTCGACAAACTGGTTGTCGGAGCAAAATATCACGCGCAACTTATAGAGTCGAGACAGATCGTCCGGCAGAGTGGAGAGCGCGTTGCCAGATAGATTCAGGACCTCCAGTGAATCCGCCAGCGTAAAGATTTCCTCGGGAAAATCAGTCAGACCACAACCAAGGTCAAGCCGCTTACTGCCAGTCAGTTTTCCGTCACGAAGGAGTGAAAGAGTCGCAGTCAAACGAATAACTGGGCTAATAGTTGCCGCGAGAGGACAAACCCAACAGCGCAGCAAGTTGTTGCGGGCTATCGATCAGATGGTCAGCTCCCCAGGATTCCGGGCGATCATGCGCATCCAGGTAACCATAACGGGCGACGACGGTATGCATACCGGCCGCCCTCCCCGCCTGAATGTCACGCTCTGCGTCGCCAACATAGACACAGCGTGCGGGTTCGCAACCCGAGCGCTCACAAGCGAGCAGCAGTGTGTCCGGCTCAGGCTTGGGACGGCTGGCATCGTCGCCACTGATGATGCAGGCGGCTCTGGCGGTCAACGCCATCGCGTCCAGCAGGGGCCGGGTGAAGCGAGCCGGCTTGTTGGTCACCACACCCCAGAGTAGGCCGGAACTCTCAATCGCCATCAGCAGTTCAGCGACTCCGACAAACAGTTGCGGCGACAGCGTCAACACCTGATCGTATAGATCAAGGTACTCATCTCGCATCACGGCGAAATCGGCATGCTCTGGAGCCAGGCCAAAACCGATGCCAAGCAAACCACGAGAACCATGCGAGGCGTGTGGCCGGATGATGGCTTGCGGCAAGTCAGGCAATCCATGACGTTGGCGCTGCATATTAAGAGCAAGACCCAGATCAGGGGCGGTATCAACCAGCGTACCATCAAGATCGAATAGAACAGCTTGCAGATTCATTTGACGGCATGCAACAGGTAATTCACTGACACGTCAGCCCCAAGAGTATAGCGTCGGCTGATAGGGTTATAACGCATGCCAGACAGGCTGGATACCTCCAGTCCGGCCTCGCGACACCAGCTGGACAACTCCGAAGGCTTGATGAATTTTGCATACTCATGTGTGCCTTTTGGCAGCATGTTAAGGACATATTCGGCACCAATAACCGCCAGAAGATAGGATTTCGTATTGCGATTAAGGGTCGAGAAAAAGACATGGCCTCCCGGTTTGACCAGTTGCGCACAGGCATGAACCACGGCTGCGGGATCTGGCACATGCTCCAGCATCTCCATGCAGGTCACCACCTCAAAACTTTGTGGCTGCTGCTGTGCCAAGGCCTCGACTGCCACCAACTGGTAAGCAACCTTGGCACCCGTTTCGAGCCGATGCAACTCTGCCACCTTGAGCGCCTTTGCCCCCAGATCGATGCCCATGACGTCGGCGCCACGCCCCGCCATGGATTCCGACAGAATGCCACCCCCACAGCCAACATCCAGCACGCGCTTGCCTCGCAGACCCGCGATGCGGTCAATGTAATCAAGGCGCAACGGATTGATGTCATGCAATGGCTTGAATTCACTGGCGGGATCCCACCAGCGATGAGCCAGGGTAGCGAATTTCTGCAGCTCGGCTGGATCTGCGTTCAATGCTGAAACTGTTTCAGTCTGGACTGCCATAATGTTGCAATCTCCTTCAATTGTGCCTGCTCGTTAGTCTCATGCACGCCGCGTTCATGGCGCAGTTCACCCGCCACCCAGGTATGGCTGACCTGCTCACGGCCCACCACGTAAATCAGATGTGAGACAGGATCGTAGCAGGGCTGCATTTCTGCAGCACTAAAATCCACGGCTACCAGATCGGCCCACTTGCCTGCCTCGATCGACCCGATGTCCTGGTCCAGACCCATGGCACGGGCGCCGTTAATGGTTGCCATTTCCAACGCGACCATGGCAGGCAGACAGGACGCGTCACCAGCTCCCTTGGCCAGCAGAGCGGCAAGACGCATCTCGGCAAAAATATCCAGGCGATTGTTGCTGGCTGCCCCATCAGTCCCCAGGCCCACATTGACCCCGGCTGCAAGCAGCGCCGAGATCGGCGCAATGCCGCTACCCAGTTTGAGGTTTGAACTCGGGCAATGTGCCACGTGGCAACCCTGCGCGGCCAGCAAGGCAATCTCGCCAGACAGCAGGTGTACGCAATGCGCAGCTAGCAGATTAGGCCCCAGGAGGCCCAGCGCGGCCAGACGGGCGATAGGGCGCAGTCCGTACTGCGTCTCGCTGTTGCTAATTTCATCCAGAGTTTCGTGCAGATGCAGATGGACATTGAGTCCAAGCTGATCGGCATAGGTCAGCACACGGGCAAAGGTCTTGTCACTGATGGTATAGGGCGCATGCGGCGCCAGACAGGTCGTGATGCGAGAATGGCCATGCAGGGCATCCCGCGCAGCCAAGCCCTTGTTCAAATAATCTTCAGCGTCACCGGCGTAGGGTGAGGGGAACTCGAGCACGACCAAGCCAAGGTTAGCGCGAATGCCAGAATGTTCCACGGCTTCCGCTGCGGCCTCCGGATAAAAATACATGTCATTGAAGCAGGTTACCCCGCCACGCAACATTTCCGCACATGCCAGTTGCGTGCCATCGCGCACGAAGCGCACCGATGCGGCACTGGCTTCGGCCGGCCAGACATGATCGGCAAGCCAGCTCATCAAGGGAAGATCATCTGCCAGTCCACGCATGAGGGACATGGCTGCATGGGTATGCAAGTTGACCAAGCCCGGGATCAGAGCGTGTTCCGCCAGCACTGTGGTGTTCTCAGCCTTGAAATTTGAGCGCACATCTGCAGTCGGCAGGATCGCTTCAATCCGACCGTGATTCACCACCACGGCCGCATGCTCCAACACCTGGCCACGCGGCAGCACCGGAATCACCCAGCGCGCCTCAATGATTTGATCGACGATTTTTTCTGTCATGGTTCCAGGTCAGGTTACAAAAAAGCCCCGACCTGCGGGGCTTTTTTTGATACCAGTGTGTCCGCTTATTGCTCTACAGCACGCTGCACTTCAATTTCAACCACCACGCGGCGGTTTGGTTGCAGGCAACTGATCAGCTTCTTGCCACGCACACCCTTGCAATCCACCACAGGCTCTTTTTCACCGTGGCCGATGGCATGCAGGCGGTCGGCGGCAATGCCCTGGCCTGCGATATACTGCTTGACAGCGGCGGCACGACGCTCGGACAGACGCTGATTGTACTTGTCGTCACCGATACGGTCAGTATGACCGCTAATCAGTACCAATTCGACCTCAGGATGCGCCTTCATCTTCTCGATCACTTCCACATCGAGAATCTTCTTGCCAGTGTCCTTCAACACGGACTTGTCGAAGTCAAACAATACTTCGGCCTGCAAGGTCATCTTGGCAAATGCAGGTTTGTCAGGGCCTTGCGCTGGCTCTTCCACTGCAGCCTCAATCGGGGCCACTACTTCCTCTTCAACCGGAGCCACATCAGGCAGGCCAGATGCGACCACTGGAGCCTCGGCAACCTTCGTCGGCGCACCAAAGTTGAAAACCACACCCAGCCCCAGGTAGTTGTTGCCTACCGTATCCGACCTGCTGAAGCCGGTTGAAGATGAAACAGCATTGGCATTGCTCCAGACATGGCGAGCATCAACCTGCAGGCCGATTTGCTCAGTAAAGAAATACTGCAGACCGGCGCCTACTTCACCCATCCATGAGTTCTCGCCACCATTGATCACGGGGGAACTCGGATAGTTGTAGCTCACTTCATTGCGCGCATAACCGAAACCGGCCAGCAGGAAAGGACGCAACTTGTCGCGGCTGAACATGTACATCGCGTCTATGCCAACCAAGGTTTGCTTGTATTGACCAGAGAGCGGTTTGCCCAGATAAGAGTTCTTGGAATCAGCTTCGCCATAACTGGCGCCCAGTTGCACATCCCAGTGCTCGCTCAGCTCCTTACCCAGGCGAATCGAGCCAGCTGGGGCTGAACGGTCAGATTGAAGGTCGCTATCTGCATTTAGCAGGCTGATGCCTGGCACCACGTACCATGAACCTACATAGGCATCATCTGCGCTGGCAATGCCTGCAGCCAGAATCAGAACACCCGCAACAGCAGCATTGATCAGCTTGGTTTTCATTTGTCCATCCCTTATATTCATATAGTAATCCCCTTTGCCATATTACTTGATGCTGGGACTGGTGTGCAATGATTAGCGTTCATGTGGATGTTTCAGGCCGCCTGCACGACAGCACTGTTGTATTCACGCAACAGCGCCGTGATGACCCCAAGACGGGCCGAATCGAATTCCGCGTTACGGTCACCACCATGGCACAAAGCCCCTCTGAATCCAAGGTAATCGGGGGCCATCGGCACCAAGACATCAAGGTCTTGCAGACGCAAGGATCCGGCCAGCCCGGTAAGCAAGCCCAACCGCCTTCCCGTCTGCACAAAATTGCCCAACATGGCTTCGGATAAACAATCCGTCAATCGTCCCGACTTCTTGTCTGCCGTATCGAGCATGGCCCCCATGAATCCAGCCTGTGCCATGCTCGGCAACAGACCAAAATCCGGCTGACCATCGGCAAACAATACCGCAACCACACCTATGCCTCTGGCTGCGAGGGGAGCAACGGCTGCGATGCAATCCTGATGCCCGGTCTGGCCGAACAGCCCGATCTTGACGATATCGACACCAGTATCGGCGGTTTCACGCACCCGTTCCGCGACCGTTGCCGCATGCATCGGCAAGTCGCCGATGGTGGCGCTGACCGGCACACGACCAGCGACGAACGCCACGATCGCCTGAATGGTCTGAATCGGCAAGGCGCCCAATGCGCCCTGGCGTGGATTCTTCAGGTCGATGATATCGGCGCCGCCGTCCAAGGCCAACGATGCTTCAATAACACTGGTGACACTGGCGAGAACACGCGTCATGCCTGATTCTCCCCGCGCATCTCGGCCTTGTAATTTTCAATTCTTTCCATCAGCCAGCCCCAGGCCTGCAACTCCTGCTCACCTGCCGTCTTTTCCATGGCGATTGCCAAATATTTAATTTCGGACTCAATCTTTTCAATCGGCAACATGGACAGACGACTGACCAGCACCGCCGCTTCGATCACGGCGGCCTGGGCCCGATTGAAGCCCTGAAATGGCGCGTGCAGCGCCTGATGTTTGACCCTGAATGTCAGCTCCGGGCGCTGTTCATGTTCTTGCACCTCCACCAATTCCAGTTCGCGATGCGACAACGCCGACTGCAACACCCAGCCAGCTATCGACGTGCTACGCCGCACCGGCCAATCACTGCGCCCGGTTAGGCTACCCGCGAATACACGTACATCGGTGGTGGCATTGATCACGGCACAGCCATTCCGCAACAGATTATCCAGTGTTCTAGACGGACGAAACGGCGAAATGAGAACGAGGCCATCTCGTTCACGGATGCCGAATGGCGCAATGTGAGCACTGCCGTCAGGATTAACGCTGGTCACAATCGTTTCAAAAATCATTTGCCGCCCTGCCGGCGCTTTTCCTTGAGGGAGGCTGCACGATGTGCCACCCTGCCGAGACCGTCCCTTTTTACCGTATTACAGCCCCATTGCAGCTCTTCGTCCTGGCTGTAACGCTTCCCCAGTTGCCAGGCAATCTGCGCGCGCGCCAACTCCACCCCCAGATAGAAAGCGTGCGAGGCATCATCATCGACTTTGAGATGCGGATACAACCGGAACGGGTCGATATCGGCAAATTCACCGTCACGATTGTAAACATGTACGCCGATTTCTGAGACCTGAATACGGAAGCTGGGGTCCTTTACCTGCGCGGCGAAGGCAGAAATTTCCGCATCCGTATAGGGAAAAGGGCGGCGATCATGCAGACCCAGCAAATCGCTCGAATAATCACGCGGCAAGCGCCTGTCCTCAAACGCTGCAAACATCACGCGCCGGGCGACATTGGCTTCCGCTATCGCATGACAGGCGTGGGGACTGACGACCGTGGTCAGCACGGCGTTGATCTTCAGTTCGGCGATGATGCCGAACAGCATGGCATTGATGCCGGTGGTATCGGCGTCTACCAGCTCGGTCAGATTGCCGACACCCATCATGACTTCTATCTGAGGATATTTCTTGCGCAACTTGTGGTAGCGCACGATGGATGCTGCCAAACCGAACGGTATCGGGTCAAGAATGGGATCTGCAATGAACGGTCGCCCGCGGGCCTGCATGGCATCAATAGCGCGATAGAGCGATGGCAGGCTACCAGGCCGGGCCGGGATCAGAACCGGGATGGCGTCCGTCTCGTCCGCAATCCATAGCGTCTTTTCACTGAGACTCAGCAGATAATCGGCACCGGCACGACCGCCCCGTATCAACTCATCGGCCAACTGTGAATCCACACTGACCAGAAAGCCAGCACCTTTCAAGGCCTGGACGGCGGCTTCAAGATGGGGAAATGGCGTGCCGGGCAGGCAACCGAGATCGATGACATCGGCACCTTGCGCCTGATAAAACGTGGCGCGGGCAAGTATTTGTTCGACACTCCTTTGAGGCGCGTCGACAATCTCGGCGAAAATTTTGGTGTCAAATCTGGATAAATCCGGTCGTTTACCATCGCGCCCGAAAAATTGTGGCAAGTCCTTGAGATCCTGCGGCCCGAGGCTGAATGGCACGCCATATTTCTCAGTGAGCGGCGCCAAATCGCCACGGCAAAGTCCAGGCACGATGACGCGATCGACACCGCGCGTATCCGGCAGGCGGCGACTGATGAAGTCCGGAGTCATCAAGGCCGCCACCGTGATGCCGAGCGCTACCACCTGATAATCGAATGGCGCTGGCTGCATCTCCGCCAACACCTGATGCAGGCTCTTTTCGGCCAACTTGCCGGTCAGGAAGAGGATATTTTCAGACACGCCAGCCTGGCCTGTATGGCTGCTTCCAGAGCCACCATGTCGCCGGCAACAGTGGTTTCTTCAAAGCTCTTGAGCCTTTCCATGTTTTCGAGGTCGATGCGGCGTGGATAGACCTTGACCACGTTTTCACGCGGCGCGTCGGATTCCAGTTCCGGTTCAGTATCGCAGGCGTAAACAATGGAAGGAATACGGCATTTGCCGGCTTGGGCGAAAATATTGGTCACCAGGTTATCCGAGATGCCGCACACCATCTTGGCCACGGTATTGGAACTGGTGGGAGCGATCACGACGGTGTGGTAGACGCCGTGGTAGAACAGTTCGACCGGTACTGAACTTGCCGTCTTGTCCTGAAAAACGCGTCCGACATTGTGCTGATAGCCGTACTGCTGCAGGATCTCAGCGGCCGCCTTTGACAGGAAAAGATCCACGTCCGGCAGGCGGGAGATGATGTCCAGGCACTCCTTCAGGTAATGTCCGGATCCCGTCAGCGCCCAGGCCAGGCGCTGTTTTTCATCTTTCAGGGCCACTTTCAGTGACCAAACGGATGGCGCAGGATAATGGTTTCATCACGGTCTGGGCCGGTCGAGATGATATCGATCGGCACGCCACAGACTTCCTCCATGCGCTTGAGATAATTCCTCGCCGCCAGCGGCAGATCTTCCAGACGCTTGATACCCAGGGTATTTTCCGTCCAGCCCGGCATTTCCTCATAGATTGGCTCGCAATGATCGAGTGCTTCGGCACCGACCGGGAAGATGTCGTATTCGGTGTCGCCGACGCGGTAACCCACACCGATTTGCACTGTTTCCATGCCATCCATCACGTCCAGCTTGGTAATGCACAAACCCGAGACACCGTTGACCTGAATCGAGCGCTTGAGCGCTGCGGCATCAAACCAGCCGCAGCGGCGCGCTCGCCCCGTGGTAGAGCCGAATTCATGACCACGTGTGGCCAACTGCTTGCCAATCGGATCGAGCTTGTCGACGGCATCGTACAACTCAGTCGGGAACGGACCTGAACCAACGCGCGTGGTATAGGCCTTGGTGATGCCCAACACATAGCTCAACATCTGCGGCGCCACGCCACTGCCGGGAGAGGCAGCACCGGCGACAGTGTTGGAAGACGTAACGTAAGGGTAAGTGCCGTGATCGACATCCAGCAACGCGCCTTGCGCGCCTTCGAACAACAACTGTTTTCCGGCCTGATTGGCCAGATACAGCATGTTGGAAACGTCCGCCACCATCGGCTTGATGGCTTCGGCAAATGCCAGGGTTTCATCCAGCGTGCGCTGAAAATCCACCGTTGCGACCTTGAAATAATGCTTCAGCACGAAGTTGTGATAATCGAGCACTTCCCCCAGCTTGGCGGCAAAGCGTTCCCGAAAAAACAGATCCTGCAGACGGATGGCGCGACGGGCCACCTTGTCTTCGTAGGCCGGGCCGATGCCGCGACCGGTGGTGCCGATCTTGGCGCTGCCACGGGCCGCTTCGCGCGCCTGATCGAGTGCCACGTGATGCGGCAATATCAAAGGGCAAGCCTCACTGATCTTAAGGCGGGAACGCACATTAACGCCGGCATCTTCCAGCATCTTGACTTCGGTCAAGAGCGCCTCCGGCGACAGCACCACGCCATTGCCGATGAAGCAAAGGACGGATTCGCGCAGGATGCCGGACGGAATCAAGTGCAACACCGTCTTCTTGTTGCCGATGACCAGCGTATGACCGGCATTATGGCCACCCTGAAAACGCACCACGGCATGCGCCTGATCGGTCAATAAATCAACTATCTTGCCCTTGCCCTCATCGCCCCACTGGGTGCCGATTACGACGACGTTCTTGTTCATGATGACCCTTGTAACTATTCTTGAATGGAAACGACTGCCCAAGCCGCTCCCTGTTTGACCAATTTTCTGTCGCAGCCCAGTTCATTCTGATAGGCCTCGTGTCCAGGCAGATCGACCACAACCACTTCGCCCATTGCGCGCAAGTCATTGATGGCCTCACTGAGAGCTGCATCATCTTCAAACGGTGCCATGATCGCCGGGCTTGCCACCACCGGTGGCAAAGCCGTCACCAAGCCACGCAGATCGAGGCTAAAACCAGTCGCCGGACGCGCACGCCCAAAAGCTGATCCCACTTCGTCATATCTGCCACCCAACGCCAGCGGACCGGAATAACCCTGCGCATAGGCGGCGAACACCATGCCGCTGTGATAATGATAACCACGCAATTCGGCCAGATCGATCGACACTTCCACCTTAAGTTCCGCCAGTTGAGCCGAGGCGCGGCGCAAATCCTGCAACGCCTGTTTGATCTCGGCATAGAGTGGCAAACGCTGCTGTGCCAATTGCAGCAGTTCCACACCCCCATTCAGATCGGTCAGGGCCAGCAAGGCATTCCTCACTTCAGCATCCAGACCCCGGGTCAGTTCCTGTAGGCAAGACTTATCCTTGCTCTGCAACACGCCATAGAGTTCCTGTTCCAGTACCGGCGTGATGTTGCCGCGCCGCATCAGGGAGCGAAAGATGCCGACATGGCTCAAATCGACCAGTAACTCGCGCACGCCGGCAGCCTGAAGGCCCTGTACCATCAGGCGCTGGATTTCGATATCACTCTCGACACCGGCATGACCGAATAATTCAGCACCCAACTGCAGCGGTTCACGTGTCTTTGCCAGACCATCCGGGCGGGTACGCAACACGCTGCCGGCATAGCACAGACGCGTCACCCCCTGCTGGTTAAGCAGATGGGCATCGATGCGCGCAGCCTGCGGCGTGATATCGGCACGCACACCCATCAGGCGACCGGTAAGCTGATCCACCACCTTGAAGGTGGCAAGATCAAGGTCATGCCCGGCCCCCGTCGTCAGGGACTCCAGGTATTCCAGCATGGGCGGAATGACCAAGCGATAGCCATGCACGCGAAACAGATCCAGCAGTCGGCGACGCACCTGTTCCAGCCGGGCGGCCGCAAGCGGCAACACGTCTTCAGTATATTCGGGCAATAACCAGTTACGCATAGGACATCAGGCAAAAATAAGTAATAAAACCAAGCCACCCAACATTGAGGCGAGACCCACGAAGCGTAGTTGTCCATCCTTCAGTGCAATCATGCGGGCAAAAGTCTGGCGCCAGGTCGAGGGCGCCAGAAACGGCACCAGCCCTTCCAGCACCAGCATCAGACCAAAAGCCATCACCAGAGAACTCTTCACTTCTTCTTGCCGCCGGCATCGCGCATGTACTTGAAGAACTCGGAGTCAGGCTGCAACACCATGACGTCAGACTTGTTCTTGAAGCTGTTCTTGTAGGCATCCAGGCTACGATAAAAGGCGTAAAACTCGGGATTCTTGCCATAGGCCGCCGCATAGGTTTCGGCCGCCTTGGCGTCCCCTTCCCCCTTAATGCGCTGCGCCTCACGGAAGGCCTCGGCAATGATGACTTCGCGTTGTTTATCGGCGTCAGCCCGGATCTTTTCAGCCGCTCCCGCGCCCTGCGATCGCAGGTCATTGGCCACGCGCTTGCGTTCCGCTTCCATGCGCTGAAATACCGAGCCGCTTACTTCTTCCGGCAGATCGACGCGTTTCAGACGCACGTCCAGTACCTCGATACCCATCTGGCGCGCCTCACCATCTGCCTTTTGACGCAGGATGGCCATAATCTTCTCGCGCTCGCCAGACACCACGTCATGGATGGTGCGCTTGCCGAATTCAGCACGCAATCCGTCATTAACAGTCTGTGACAAACGGGCCTCTGCCTGCTTCTCATCACCTCTAACTGAAACATAATACTTGGCCGGTTCGATGATGCGCCACTTGACGAAGGAATCCACCAACACGTTCTTCTTCTCACTGGTGATGAAGCGATCCGGCTCCACCCAATCAAGGGTGACGATGCGCTTTTCAAAATAACGCACATTTTCAACTAGCGGCACCTTGAAATAAAGCCCCGGCTCTTTCTTGACCGAAACGATCTCACCCAGGCGGAACACCATGGCGAACTCACGCTGATCGACAGTAAAGGCCGACATACTGAGCAAT
Source organism: uncultured Methylobacillus sp. (assembly GCA_903824575.1). Classification (GTDB taxonomy): domain Bacteria; phylum Pseudomonadota; class Gammaproteobacteria; order Burkholderiales; family Methylophilaceae; genus CAIJXJ01. The sequence goes on along the minus strand of CAIJXJ010000156.1, from coordinate 20,783 downwards.
ACCAAACCTAGCAACAGGCCTGTCAATACGCTACCGACATTCTTCATGGCCGGCTCTCCCTGTCACGACTGCGGAATGCATCTCGGTTGCGCTGTACATCAGTCGCTGTGTTTTCTGGTGCTGTGGTGACAGGTGCTGCGGCAGCAGCTACCGGTGCCGCACCGGTCGTTGCCATCAGTTTATCCAGGGGCAAGTACAACATGTTGCCGCCTCCCTTCTGATCCACCACCACCTTGCTCACATTTGACAGAATCAGCTCCTGATTATCGAGATACATACGTTGGCGCGTCACTTCCGGCGCCCGTTCGTACTGTGACAACACCTGGCTGAAGCGACTGCTGTTACCTTGCGCTTCGTTCTCCACCCGCAGCTTGTAGCCCATCGCCTCTTCCATCAGGCGTGCCGCATTACCGCGTGCCTTTGGAATCACGTCGTTGGCATAGGCTTGGCCTTCGTTCTTCTGCCGCTCCAGATCTTGACCCGCCTTGACCGCATCATCGAATGCCGCCTGGACCTGTTCTGGCGGCTGGGCGTTCTGCATGGTGACGTTGACGATATGGATGCCTGAGTGGTAACGATCGAGGATATCCTGCATCAGCTTCTTGGCACCGACCGCAACTTCCGCACGGCCTTCATAGAGCACGAAGTCCATCTTGCTCTTGCCGACGATCTCGCGAATGGCAGTTTCCGCCGTGCCTCGCACAGCCTCATCCGCCGCCCGATTATAGAACAGAAAATCTTCCGGACTCTTGAGGTTGTATTGCACCGCAAACTGCAGATCGATGATATTTTCATCATCGGTCAGCATCAAGGATTCACGCAACTCACGGTTACGCGCCGGGCTGCCATCACCAGCACTGCGATAGCCAACTTCCAACGTGCGCACCTGCTCCATGTTGACTACGGTAACATTTTCAACCGGATAAGGAATGTGCCAGCGCGGACCTGGCAAGGTCGTTTCAACATGCTTGCCAAAACGCAGCACCACACCGCGCGAACCCTGGTCAACAATATAGAAGCCGGTAGCCATCCAGATCAGGGCCACCAGACCCAGTACCGGCAGAATGGCAAACGAAGCATTACCCGGGGGTTCAACGCGTGGCGCGCCAGTTCTGCCAAACAAGCCATTCAACTTGCGGCTGAAACGACGCATGATCTCGTCCAGATCGGGCGGCCCATCGTTTTTGTTGCGCGAGCCCCAACCAGGGTCGTTCGATGCCATGGAATACTCCGTTATTTATTGTTCAAGCGACAGCGCCTGCGGGCTGTAACGCTAACTTTAACCGTTGCTGGTGCTCAGCCAAAGCCTGCCGCAACAGCTCCATGCCGGCGCCAGAATGGGCCGAAACCCAAACCTTGCGGATTTTACCATACTCGTCGCGCTCCAAGCCCGGCTCAATGCCGGGACGATCAATCTTGTTGAGCACCAGCAACTGCGGCACCTCAATCGCGCCAATTTCGGCCAGCACCTTGTTGACTTCAAGCATCTGGTCATCACGGTTGTCATTGGAAACATCGATTACGTGCAACAGCAGATCCGCCTGCACCGTTTCTTCCAGTGTTGCACCGAAGGCATCTACCAGCGCATGTGGCAGATGCTTGATGAAACCGACCGTATCAGATAGCACCACCGGGCCACTTTCCGGGATGAACAGCTTGCGTGAGGTAGTATCCAGCGTCGCGAACAGTTGATCGGCGACATAAACGCCAGACTGGGTCAGGCGATTGAACAATGTCGATTTGCCGGCATTGGTGTAGCCCACGAGGGAGACCGACATGACCATGGAACGCCTGCGCGAACGGCGCTGCAACCCACGCTGACGCTTTAATTTATCCAGTTTTTCACGCAGAACCTTGACTTGGTCGCGAATCATGCGGCGATCCAGCTCGATCTGGGTTTCGCCCGGACCACCACGCATGCCGATGCCACCCTTCTGCCGCTCCAAGTGGGTCCAGCCGCGCACCAATCGGGTCGACAGATGCTGTAGCTGCGCCAACTCCACCTGCATCTTACCCTCGAAGCTTTGTGCGCGCTGGGCGAAAATCGCCAGAATCAGCCCGGTGCGATCCACTACGCGGCAGTCGAGCTTGCGCTCCAGATTACGTTGCTGGGAGGGAGATAGATCGTGATTGAAAACGACAACAGCCGATAGAGTGGCCTCTAGCGCAGTCGCGACCTCCTGCACCTTGCCACTGCCGATGAAATAGGTAGCGTCCGGCTTGGGCCTCTTGCCCTCGACCAGCGCATGCACATCGAGACCGGCAGTCAACACCAGTTGACGCAACTCTTCCAGGCCTTCTTCGTAGCCCGCCTCTCCAAAATCAAGACTGACCAGGACGGCGGCATCTCCGCCGCTTGGGCGTTCTATCATTCGTCTTCGTTAGAGGAAGCCGGGATACTGACTGCGCGAGCCGGTACAATGGTTGAAATGGCGTGCTTGTACACCATTTGCGTGACCGTGTTCTTCAGCAGCACGACATACTGGTCGAATGAATCGACCTGGCCTTGCAGCTTGATGCCATTGACGAGATAGATGGAAACCTGAACATGCTCCTTGCGCAGCGTATTCAGAAACGGGTCTTGTAAGGTTTGCCCTTTGGTACTCATGTCTTTCTCCTCAAAATGGAGCTTATTAAGCTTTTGTGAACTGTACGTTAATTTAAACCGATTGGATACCTGCGGCCACCATGTTAGATGGGCATGCATCCAAAAAAAACAAGTGGACGGCTACTTTATTCTTGTGCCACCTTTTCTGCGATATAGGCTAATGCCTGATCGACCTGATCGATCAGGATCAGACACAGGTCTCCGGGGAGCAGACGAGCCAGTGCACTGTCGATGGCATTGAACTCGCCGAGGATCTCTTCGACAATCTTGGCACGACGGGCATGTTGCAGTCCTTGCTGCAGCAAGGCCAGCACTTCACCATCAGCCCGGCCGCGCTGACATTGATCCTGATATAGAAGTACCGTATCAAAGGCATCTCCCAGAATTTCAGTCTGCCGACGGATGTCTTCGTCGCGTCGGTCGCCGGCTCCACTGATCACCACCAGGCGACGGTTGGCCGGCATATTCCCAACGGCGCTTACCAAGGCAAGAATCGCGTCCGGATTATGTCCATAATCGGCAATCAGAGTCGCCCCCTTGTAATCGAAGGTATTGAATCTTCCCGGCGCGGTCCTGGCATCGTTGACGAAACTGGCAAGTCCCTGCCGAATTGCATCCCAGGACAGACCCAGTCCCCATGCCGCACCCACAGCTGCCATGGCATTTTCAACCTGAAAGCCAATGCTGCCGTTGCGGGTCATCGGGATATCTGACAGCGCCATGCGAAATTCCGCACCATCACCGCTTGCCACCAGGCTATCGCCATCCTGGTAGACCACGCGCCGGCCCTGGGCACGATGCGTTGCCATCACCGGATGGTTGCGATCAGGTGCGAAAAAGGTCACGGCACCAGGACAGGCATCCGCCATGCGTGCCGTCATCGGGTCAGTCGCATTGAGCACGGCCATGCCATGGGGTGCCACGTTCTGCACGATCACGCGCTTGACCACGGTCAGATCCTCGACCGTGCTGATATAGGACAAGCCAAGATGGTCGCCCATGCCAATATTGGTGACCACAGCCACATCACAGCGGTCGAACGCCAACCCTTCGCGCAGTACGCCACCACGTGCGGTTTCCAGCACAGCGGCATCGACGTCGGGATGCATCAAAACATTGCGCGCACTCTTTGGTCCGCTGCAATCGCCGCTGTCAATGCGTATGCCCTCAATATAAACGCCATCCGAGTTGGTCATGCCAACGCGTAGGCCTGACAGCGTCAGCAAGTGAGAAGTCAGACGCACCGTTGTGGTCTTGCCGTTAGTCCCGGCCACGGCAATAATGGGAATACGACCATCTTCACCGTTGGCGTAAATATTGGCGACGATGGCTTCCCCAACCGCGCGCCCCTTGCCATAGGACGGTTGTAAATGCATGCGTAGCCCGGGGGCAGCATTGGCCTCGACGAAGCCACCGCCCTGCACCTCCAGCGGCTTACCTACGCTGTCGCACACCACATCGATGCCGCAGATGTCGAGACCGATCATCTGTGCGGCCGCCACGGCGCGAGCCGCCAGTTCGGGGTGGACGTCATCGGTCACATCGGTGGCGGTGCCGCCCGTACTCAGATTGGCATTGTTACGCAAAATCACTCGTGTGCCCTTGGCCGGCACCCTATCGGCCGTCAATTTCTGCTGGGCCAGAGCCGCCAGGGCAATGTCATCAAAACGAATCTTGGTCAGGGAGGTCGCATGACCCTCACCACGACGCGGATCACGATTCACTTGCTCCACCAATTCGCGCACGGTTTTTACCCCATCGCCCACCACCATTGGCGGCTCACGGCGGGCGGCCGCCACCAGTTGCCGACCCACCACCAGAAAGCGGAAATCATGACCAGGCAGGAAACGCTCGACGATCACGTCGTCACTGATCTCAGCTGCTGCCGCAAACGCAGTCAACACTTCAGCACGCGTCTTGATATTAACGGTAATGCCTTTGCCCTGATTACCATCGCGCGGCTTGACGACAACAGCGCCGCCAATTTCACGCGCGGCACGCCAGGCATCCTCGGACTCCGTCACTGACCGCCCGTTTGGCACCGGCACACCCGCTGCATGCAGAAGTTTCTTGGTCAACTCCTTGTCCTGGGCAATGGATTCACCGATGGCACTGGTCAGGTCGGTTTCGGCGGCCTGAATCCGGCGTTGCCGACTGCCCCAGCCAAATTGCACCAGACTGCCCTGTGTCAGCCGCCGATAGGGAATGCCGCGCGCGACCGCCGCCTGCACGATGGCACCGGTGCTGGGGCCAAGACGCACATCCTCATCGAGTTCGCGCAATTGCGCCAGCGCCCCGGCGAGATCGAAAGAGGTATCCGCAAGCGCTGCCTGACAAAGCGCTTCCGCCAATGACAGGGCCAACCGACCCACCGCTTCCTCGCTGTATTGAACCACCACCTGATAGACGCCAGGCTCCAGAGTTTGGGTGGCAAGACTGAAGGTCACCGGGCAACCGGCACTCAACTGCAGACCAAGTGCCGCATATTCGAGCGCATGCGCCATGGCAACCGATTCCTCATGCCCCGCCGGTTCCAGCAGCCCGATTTCAGGAAAGCGAGCGCGCAATCGCGCTTCAAATTCCGGGATTTCGGAGATCACACGCTCGGACTCGGAACAGGAAACAATGGCTTCGATAGCCGTATGTCGGCTCCAGAGATTGGGGCCACGGAGTGCACGGATACGTGATACTTGCATAAATTTTGCGTCCTAGCTGGCGCTGCTGGAAGCAGCTTCGAATGTCTTGACGCCGGTCCGGATCACGTCCGGGCTGATTCCGAGCGCCCAGGCCGCCCCGATGGCGGCGAGAATATTTTCTATCTGATCAATCTGCGGCGTGTCGGCACTCATTGGGATCTTGGCCAGGTCAGCAATTGCATGTGCCTCCAGGCCGGTTGCCAGGATAATCTTGCGCTCACGCACGAACACGGCACGCCCGCCCTTCGCCAGATGTTCCCCAATGACAGCAGCCTCGAATTCGTGGCCAAAGAAAATCACTTCTCCGTCACATAGCGGGGCCATCTGCACGGCCAGAGAATCAGCGGCATTCAGCACCGCCACCCCGCCCGGCAGCACCAGGTCAACTTGGGTACGCAACACGTTATAGACTTGCTCAGGCGTGTCAATATAATAGCGTCCAAAGTGACTGGCGACGTCAATACGGGTCACCACCCCGACCTGACACCGGTCATAGGCCAGTCCTTCACTCAGAATCGCGTCACCATCATTTTCAAACACCGCCGCCTCTACCATGCGGTTCATCAAGATCCGTTGCGCGGCATCAAAGTTAGCGCAATTGCCGGCCTCGACCTGGCGCCTGTCCATATAAAGACCATTGCCGCAAGCGAGGCCCACATACTTGCCACTCAATTGAATCAACCAAGCCAGTCGCTGGGCCACCGCAGTCATGCCGCGCGAACCAGTAACGCCGACAACGGGAATGCGGCCTGATTCGCCTTGCGGAAACAGATAGTCAACAATGGCACGCCCCACCGGACGCGCCTCACCGTTAGCCGGCTTCAGGTGCATGAGCAGACCAGGACCGGCATTGACCTCGACGATGGCGCCACCCTGATCACTCAAGGGCCTGGAAATATCTTCCGCCACCAGATCGACACCAGCGATGTCGAGACCAATGACGCGCGCAGCCAGGGCAACGGTGGCAGCGACGCTTGGGTGAACTTTTTCCGTAATGTCCTCCGCCATGTTGCCGTTACGTTCAATCAGCACACGCTGACCGGAGGCTGGCACTGCGACGGCACTCATACCCTGACGTTCCAGCAATAAACAGGTCGATGGTTGACGTTCAAGCACGATAGTGTCGAGCGGAAATTGTTCCGCCGCACCTCGACGCGGATCCGTATTGATCTGGCTGTCAATCAACTCGGCCACTGTTGCCCGTCCGTCGCCCTCAATCCAAACGCTGTCACCGCGTGCCGCCGCCACCAGCTTCCCACCGACGACTAGCAAGCGGTGCTCTGCCCCGGGGATGAAGCGTTCGACGATCACTTCAGTACCTTCGGCATCGGCAACCTGGTAGGCTGCCTCGATATCCGACTGACTACTCAACTCAAGCGACACGCCTCGCCCGTGATTGGCGTCAGACGGCTTAACCACGATCGGCAAGCCAATTTCCTGCGCAGCTTCCCAGGCGTCTGCCGGGCTTTCGACCACGCGGCCTTCCGGCACCGGCACGCCGCATGATTTCAGCAGGCTCTTGGTCAGATCCTTATCACGCGAGATGCCCTCGGCAATGGCACCGGTACTATCAGTCTCGGCCGTCCAGATGCGGCGACTCTTTGCACCATAACCCAGTTGTACCAGATTGCCTTCCGACAACCGGATGAAGGGGATGCGCCTATCCTTGGCCGTGGCCGCATCGACGATGCAAGCAGTACTGGGTCCAAGCAATAAATCATCAGCCAGATCGCGCAAATGCGAGACTACCGCAGCCACGTCATAAGGCTGATCCAGGATTGCTGCCATCACCAAGTCGCGCCCGGCCAGCAGCGCGGCACGCGTTGCCTCGGGGTGCCAGGCCCGGACGACGACCTTGTACACGCCACGGATGGCCGTGCTGCGGGCCCGACCGAAACCGCCTGCCATGCCTGCCAGGTTTTGCAACTCCAGGGTCACGTGTTCCAGAATGTGTGCCGGCCAAGTGCCTTCCTGCAACCGCAGCAAAAATCCGCCACGTGTACCCTCGCTGCAGCGATGCTCGATCAGCGACGGCAACCACGCAGTCAGGCGCTCATTGAAGCCCGGTAAGGTATTGGAGGGAAAATCTTCCAGTTCACCGATGTCAACCCATGCCTCAAATACTGGCCGGTAGGTCCAGATGTTTGGGCCTCGCAAGTGCATGGTCTGCAGGATTTCAATATATTTTTTTTTCATGTCGTGATTACTGATGATTCCGTAGCCCATAGTACAGTTTTTGATACCAGCATTCTGACATGGACGCCTTACGTCAAACTTACTCAACAAAATCCGGGTAACGCCCATGATAAAGACGGCGCTCGGGTATAATCAGTTTCTAGCACGATGGACACACCGACCCTTCAATCGCCCGCACATACGCAAGCCCTGCCCACCCGGTGGCATGACGCAGCAGAGTCGTGCCTGCAACCAGGAGAGAACATCCTGGCCTGGCTGGAAATTGACCTCGATGCGCGACTGCAGTACTCGCAAGGTCTGGTCATCGTCACCGACCAGCGCGTGCTGACCTGCATGGACCGGGCAGCAACATGGCAACACTGGCCCTACCAGCCGCAGCAAGAAATGCTGCACTTTGATCATGCCGGCGTTGGCACGCTGGAACTGGTCAACGATCAGGGCCGGCTGTTCAGTTGGCGTTACACCCTGGGTCAGAACATCGCCGCACTGCGCCTCATCGATCAGTTCCATCGACAATTGGACAGCCACGTCACTGGCCAGCCAATCAAACATGAACAGGAGGCAGTCTGCCCCAGATGCCGGGCAGCGCTCAAGGATAGCGAGGATGACTGCCCGATCTGCTCACGTGAAAACCAGACACCGCCTTCGACCTGGACACTGCTGCGCCTCTGGCGTTTCGCCAGGCCCTATCGTGGCCAACTGCTGGCCGGCTTTCTGCTCACGCTGGCTTCGACTGCCGCCAGTCTGGTACCGCCCTACCTCACCATTCCGTTGATGGACCGCGTCCTCATTCCTTACCAGAACGGCCAGCGCATCGATGTCATGCTGGTCATGTGGCTGCTCGGCGGCCTGTTGGGGTCCGCCCTGCTGGCATGGAGTCTGGGCTGGGCCAAGACCTACATCCTGGCGCTGGTAAGCGAGCGCATCGGCGCAGACCTGCGCACCACCACCTATGAACATCTGCTACGCCTGTCGCTTGAATATTTTGGCGGCAAACGCACCGGCGACCTGATGTCGCGCATCGGCTCCGAGTCAGACCGCATCTGCGTGTTCATCTCCCTGCATCTGCTCGATTTCGCCACCGACGTGCTGATGATCATCATGACGGCCAGCATCCTGTTTTCGATCAACCACTGGCTGGCGCTGGTCACCCTGTTGCCACTGCCTTTCATCGCCTGGATGATCCATATCGTCAGGGACAAGTTGCGCACCGGCTTCGAAAAAATCGACCGCGTGTGGTCAGAAGTCACCAACGTGCTGGCCGACACCATTCCCGGCGTGCGTGTGGTCAAGGCATTCGCCCAGGAAAGACGCGAGGCCGAGCGCTTCCGCATCGCCAACGTGCATAACCTGTTGGTCAACGACCGCATCAACAAGGTGTGGTCACTGTTCACGCCGACGGTGTCTCTCTTGACCGAGATCGGCCTTCTGGTGGTGTGGGCGTTCGGCATCTGGCTGGTGTCGCGCGACCAGATCACGGTCGGTGTGCTGACTGCCTTCATCGCCTACATCAGCCGCTTCTATACCCGACTCGACTCCATGAGTCGGATCGTTTCAGTGACGCAAAAGGCAGCCTCCGGCGCCAAGCGCATCTTCGATATTCTCGATCACGTATCGTCCGTACCGGAACCGCTCAATCCGATCCATCTGACCAAGATCACCGGCCGCATCGAAATTCGCAACATCGGTTTCCGTTATGGCAACCGCGCCGTCATCCGCGAGTTGAATCTCAATATCGCCCCCGGTGAGATGATCGGCCTGGTCGGCCACAGCGGCTCAGGCAAAAGCACACTGGTCAACCTGATTTGCCGCTTCTACGATGTCTCGGAAGGTTCCATCTGCATCGACGGCGTCGACATCCGTTCCCTTCCGGTATCGGAATACCGTAGCAACATCGGTCTGGTATTGCAGGAGCCTTTCCTGTTCTTCGGAACTATCGCAGACAACATCGCCTATGGCAAACCAGATGCCACCCGTGCACAGATCATCCAGGCCGCCCGTGCCGCACATGCACATGAATTCATCCTGCGCCTGCCTCAGGGCTATGATTCGCTGGTGGGAGAGCGCGGCCAGGCCTTGTCCGGCGGCGAACGCCAGCGCATTTCTATCGCCCGCGCGTTACTCATCGATCCAAAAATCCTGATCATGGACGAGGCTACGTCAAGTGTCGACTCCACTACCGAACAGGAGATCCAGAAGGCGCTGGATAATCTGGTGCAAGGACGCACCACCATCGCCATCGCCCACCGCCTGTCCACGTTACGCAAGGCCGATCGCCTGGTGGTGATGGACAGGGGTCAGGTGGTCGAGGTCGGCAATCATGAGGAACTGATGGCGAAGGAAGAACACTATTACCGCCTGTACCAGGCACAGGCTCGCAATGTAGATACCGAAGCCGGCACGCCTGCTTGGGATGGGGAGAGCATCGCGTGAAATCTGCCCTCGAGTTCCAGTTGCAGCGCAATGCCTTTGGCAAACTGGTGCTGACGACTGTCGATGGCGTGGTTCACAGCGGTGTGATGCCGGTGCGCGCCTTCCCGCTCACGGCTCCTGATCAGGGCATTGCCCTGGTCAGCATGGATGGCCGGGAACTGGCCTGGATCGCCAGTCTGGAAGATCTGGATGAGACCCGTTGCAATCTGCTGCAGGAAGAATTGGCCGGCCGCGAATTCATGCCTGAAATCCGCCGCATCCTCCATGTTTCCAGTTTCGCCACCCCCAGCACCTGGACGGTTGAAACTGAGCGTGGCGCCACCACCCTCATCCTCAAGGGGGAGGACGATATCCGCAGGCTTAGCCCTCCCGCGTTATTGATTGCAGACAGCCACGGCATTCTGTTCCTGATCCGTGACCGCATGGCACTTGATGGTGCCAGCCGCAGACTGCTCGATCGCTTCTTGTAGGATAGTCCGGGTTGAGTCAGGCATCGACAGAACAGGCTAAAATTGGATACGATTCGCCTCCATGATAGCAAGAATAAAATAACGGTCGGCGTTGACTGGCAACCGAGCCTGTAGCTTGAACACTGCCCATCAGTTAAGGAATGCAATGACACTAGAAGAACTGTTTGAACAGCCGCAGGCCCTTCCAGCCTCTTCAGGAATTGTGCGGGAATTGATCAGTAGTTTCGAAAATGATCTGGTTTCACACCAGGAAATCTCACGCATGATCGCAGCGGACCAGGTATTGAGCGCAAAGCTGCTACGCCTTGCCAATTCGGCGCACTACCATGCATCCCGCACCATTGCCACCGTCGATCAGGCCCTCGCCATGCTGGGCTTTGTCACAGTGAGAACGCTAGTGATTAGCAGCGGCCTGACTGGCAGCTTCAAGCAGGTTAAGGGCTTCAATCTGGAATACTTCTGGCGTTACAGCCTGCATACCGCAGTCGTCGCCAAATGGCTGGCAGGAAAGACACAGCAGAACCTGGATATGGCCTTCATGGTTGGCCTGATGCATGCTATCGGACAATTGGTCATGCATCTCGGCATGCCGGAACAATGTGCAGAACTCGACAAGACAGTTGACCCCTGGAATGAGCGACGGATCGATCTTGAGAAGAGTTTTTTCGGCTTTGACTTCGCCATGACCGGTGCCGAATTGGCAAGGCGCTGGAAGTTTCCATCAGAGTTTTCGGAAGTCATTGCAGCCTTCCCGCATCCGCAGGCAAGTGACCCTGCCCTAAAAACCGCATCCATTATTCACCTGGCAGCATGGTTTGCCCGTGCGCAAAAAAATGCCTTATCGGTGGAAGACATGAGCGCCTCATTTCCCGCCGAAATCGGAGCCAACCTCGGTCTCAGTTTCGACACAATCAACGATGAAATGCCCAGTCTGGACGAATTGAGTGATGGTCTGGATATATTGATCGGTGCCTGATCACTTGATGCCGCAAGCATGCCTGTCAAAATTGAGCCAAGAAAGTACGGGGTGATTTCGGCAAGAGCCACTCTATTCTTGCCATTCCTGATTTTCTGTCTGGGAGCAGAGGCTGGCCTGCCGGAAGCGCTGGTGGAGTATGGCCGTGGCAACTACAAGGCCGCACTCGGTGAACTAACGACACTGGCCAACAAAGGCGATGCCACTGCCCAGTACACGCTGGGCGTCATGAACGAGAATGGCCAGGGCCTACAAAAGAACATCAACAATGCTGCCACCTGGTATCTCCTGGCCGCCGATCAGGGCTTGGCTGATGCCCAACTGAAGGTGGGTCTGATGCATGAGGCCGGAAGCGGACTGCCGAAAAATGACAACAAGGCGTTTCTCTCATACCGCTGGGCAGCGTCTCAAGGCAACGCTGCCGCCCAGAACAATCTGGCCATGATGTACCTTAATGGCAAAGGCACCCGACAGGATTCCCTGATGGCCATGAAATGGTTTGAACGGGCGGCCAAAATGGGTGACACCAACGCCCAACTGAGCTTGGGGTCGATGTACGCCACCGGCCACGGCATAGCGGAAGATCTGGTCCAGGCCGACAGATGGTTCATCAGTGCAGCCCTCAAGGGCAACGATCGTGGCAAGCAAAACCAGCAACTGGCAGAAGGCATGATGAGCCCGGAACAGATCTCTGAAGCTGAGGCCCAGGCGATGGAATGGTTCCTCGGGCACAAGGTATTACGCAGCCCCCCGCCCCACAACGCGCCAATCAACGCTGGCAATTGAAGGCAATAGATGGTTTTTCATCGCGGCAAACTTGGCCAGCTTGTACCCTGTCTCTTGATGCTGGCATTGTTTGCCCAGCCCGTCTGCGCCGACGAAGCAGTGCCTTCCCCCGAATGCGACAACGCAAGCGTTCAACAGCCGGATGAAGTCAAGATTTCAATTCCGGAGATAGTCGTGGACGAGTACAGAAACACGGCGCAGGACCTCGCCGTCATGACCGGACTGCACAACGACCTCAACAGCCAACTGGGCGGGATAACGACGGGGCAGCCACTGGTTGCTTACGAGATCGATCCCAACCTGAGTTTGCTGCCAAGTCGCGCCGGCGTTTGCGCCAGGCCCTCCCTGAAACTCACCGTCGGCTACAGTTCACTGAACGTTTACATGAACATAGACATTCCACGGAACAGCTGCATCTACAATTCCATTTTCTCTCACGAAATGCACCATGTGGACATTTACAAGCACTACCTGAGCCGCAACATCGAGCAAATCAGAAAGTCCGTGGCAGACAAGTTCAATGGTAGATCCTATCGTTTCAACTCAATCTTTGAGGCTAAACAATACATTGAAATCCTGGGCCAGGTATTTTCTCAGCACCTGCAGGAACAGTTCATGCATGAGGTCTATGCAGAACAGGCCGGCCTCGACACGCAAACCGAATATTCCAGAATACAACTCGAGTGCGCACAGGCCGGCCACGGCCTCTAGCCTGCAGGCAGGGCTTATTTGGACATGAACTGACTGTTGGTCACGTGACAGACGGTGCAATCCTGCGGGTCAAAATTGCCAGGCCGGCGGTACCGTGCGTTGATGTGGGAATAGATGCGCAACGGGATCCAGCGCTGGGTGTAATGACAACTTCCACAGTCCATATTGGTCACAAAGTGATTAGGCAGCTTGTACTCGATGTCCCGGTTAATCTGGTTATGGCATGAAGAACAAGGACTCTCCAGATTGTTTTCATGGATTAAACCCGGGCTGGGATCCATGATCAGGCTGTCCGGAATCTCCACTGGCGCATTGAGATCAGGCAGCTCAGCGGCCATTGAAACAATAGATCCCATCAATAACAAAAACGCCAGTGTGATTGCAGATTTCATGATTGACTCCACTATTTCTTTACATTCATCAGCCTGCGCGACTCTTCTATGCTGCCGCGCGCCTCTTTGGTCGTTTCCGCATTGATGCCAGGAACGGTGAGTATTTTCTCCCAACTGGTGATGGCTTTGGAATAATCTTTTGCGTTGAAGGCGATGGTCGCCCGCAACATCAAGGCCTTGACGTTACCCGGATCGAGCACTAGTGCCTGGTCGATCAGACCCTGCGATTTGGCGTCGAATTTTCCACCATTGACCACGGCGAGCGCATCCGCATAATCCGTCATCAGGCGCGGATCCTTCTGAATCAATGCCGTCGCCTTCTCGAAGGCAGGCAAGGCATCCTTGTGGCGCTTGAGTTCAACATAGGTGCGTGCCAGCAAGGCCCAACCATCTGCATTGGCAGGCTGTGACTTGAGTTTTTCTGCCAGTTTGTCGGCCAATTGTCCGAGATCCATGTTCATGGTCGCATTGGCCGGATGTCCGGGCTGCTGCATCGCCGACATGGGCATGACCGGCTGAGTCGCGGCACCCGGCGTACCCAATTTCTGGTAGCCGAGCCAGGCGGCTAACGGGATGCCGATGGCAAGACCCGCAATCAGCAAGGGTTTGCGTCCCACGCCCGGCCGCACAATCGGCAACAACACGAACGCCACTGCCAGTAAAGACATCAATCCCACCAGTCCCCAGAACATCATGCTTCATCTCCTTCATCAGATTCATCTTGCAAAGCAGCATTGCGTCGGCGCAATACCCCCCATAAAACAGCAAAGCCAGCAACCAACAGCAGCGATGGCCCCACCCAGAGCAATAGCGTCTGCGTGTTCAATGGCGGGCGATAACGCACAAAGTCGCCATAACGCGCCACCAGATATGCGGTAATCTCCTGATCAGTCATGCCCTTGGTGATCAACTCTCGAATCTCGCGTCGCAAGTCTTCCGCCAACGGAGCACTGGAATCTGCCAGGGTCTGGTTCTGGCAGACCAGGCAACGCAACTCGGTCGACAAGGACTTGAGCCTGGCTTCAACCACGGGGTCATCCCCCATGGGTCGAGCCTCCGCCATGGCCAAGCCAGACATTAATAACAACAGCAAAACTGTCATCAACTTGATCAGAGCCGACCTCATGCCTGCGTCTCCTGCTTGCTCCGGCGGCGATAACGCGGATCGAGCAAGGCCAGGACGCCACCCGTCGCCATCATCATGCAGCCGAACCAGATCCAGTGCGCGAACGGCTTGATATAGATGCGCACTGACCAGGCCTTGTCGCCCACCGGCTCGCCCATCGACATATAGAGGTCACGAAACACGCCAGCATCAATGGCGGCTTCCGTCATCGGATTGTTCTGCACCGTATAGATCCGCTTTTCAGGCTCCAGTACCGCAAGCAATTGCCCATTCCTCGTCACCGTAAAGTGGCTCTGCACGGCGGAATAATTGGGCCCTGGCAGTTCGCTGAGGCCGTCGAAATGGAAACTGTAGCCGCCGACCAAGACGCTGTCACCTGGACTCATGCGCAGATCATGCTCAATCTCGTAGCCCTTCACCATGGTCACCCCGATGATGAAGACGGCGACGCCGAGATGGGCCACGATCATGCCCTGATAGGCGCGCGGTAAATGGATGAGTGTCGCCCACCATGCCGACTCGGCAGACTTGACACGCTCAAACACATTGACCCATGCCGTCGTCACTATCCAAAGCGCCATCAACAGGCCAAGCGAGATCATGGCAGACCAATGCCCCATGGTGAACGGCAACAGCAAGGCCGTGATCATGCTGACACCGAAGGCCCACTTCAGGCGCCAGGCAATGGCTGGCAGGTCGGTGCTCTTCCAGCGCGTGAAGATGGCGAGACCCATCAGAAACATCGCCGGCATCATCAGGGGGACGAACACCGCATCGAAATACGGCGGGCCCACGGATATCTTGCCCATCCCCAAGGCATCCAGAAACAGCGGATAGAGGGTGCCCAGCATGACGGCACAGGCCGAGGCGACCAGGATGACATTATTGCTGAGCAGTAAGGATTCGCGTGACACCAGATCGAACTTGCCGCCAAGTCCCACCTTGGGTGCACGCCAGGCAAACAACGTCAGCGCACCACCGATGACCAGCACCAGAAAACCCAGGATGAAAACACCACGGCGCGGATCGGAGGCAAAGGCATGTACCGAGGTCAGCACACCGGAGCGCACCAGAAAAGTTCCGAGCAAAGACAAGGAAAAGGTGAAGATGGCGAGCAGCACGGTCCACAACTTGAAGGCACCCCGCTTTTCAGTCACCGCCAGCGAATGGATCAGTGCGGTGCCGACCAGCCAAGGCATGAAAGAAGCATTTTCCACCGCGTCCCAGAACCACCAGCCGCCCCAGCCCAATTCATAATAGGCCCACTTGCTGCCGAAGGCGATACCCACGGTGAGGAAGATCCAGGCCACCGTGGTCCAGGTCCGCGTCCAGCGCGCCCATTCTGTCGTCAGTTCGCCGCCTAGCAATGCGGCAATGGCAAAGCCGAACGCCACCGAAAAGCCCACATAGCCCATGTACAGCACAGGAGGGTGAAAAACCATGCCGGGATCCTGCAACAGGGGATTGAGATCACGTCCGTCGAGGGCCGCCGGAAACAGCCGATCGAATGGATTGGAAGACAACAGGATGAATAGCAGAAAGCCAATGCTGATCAAGCCCATGGTCCCAATCAGTCGGGCCCGAAAAACTGCGGGCAAATGCCGGCTGAAGAGGGTCACAGCGAGAGTCCACAGCGCCAGCGTCATGGTCCACAGCAGAATAGAGCCTTCATGCCCGCCCCAGATCGCCGCCAGTCGGTATTGCAAGGGCAAGGCCGAATTGGAATTGGAAGCCACATACAGCACCGAAAAATCATTGGCATAGAAGGCATAGGCCAGGCTCAAAAAGGCCATGCCGGTAAAGACGAATTGACCGCGTGCGGCCGACACCCCGGCCGTCATCCAAGTTGCATTGTCACGACTCGCTCCGCTAAAAGAGAATCCGGCCTGGGCGGCCGCTAGCAGCAGCGCAAGGATCAGGGCAAAGTGCCCAAGTTCAGGGATCATATGTTTATTCCTTGGGTAATGAAGCGTGGCCGGGGGCTTGTTGTTGCGTGCCGGAATCTGTTCCTGCTACATGAAATCCAGGCGATAGCCAATGAACATGAACTCACGGAAGGTGTCCGATTGGCTGGCTGTGATGGTATCCGTCGCATCCTGATACCTGTAGGACTGCTCCACGCCAAACTGCGCCTCGATATTCATGTTGGGTCTGGGCGAGTAACCCAAGGTCAGCTGCGGACTAACGCGATAACTTCTGCCGCCGCTGTCCGTTTGGGAATGTGATAGCTGCAATGACGTGACCGATTTCCAGAAGGTACGGAACATGGCGATATTGGAAAACGAAAGCGATTGACTGGTGGAATGCGGATCAAAACTCAGCCCGCCATTCATCACGTTGGTGTCTGATGAAAAAATAAGGCTGCTGCCAACCAGGTTCATGTCCATGCCATAGGACATGCCGGAGGCCGGCTGCGCAGGAATACCAAAATCCGGCAACCCTTGAGTCGAGGAGGTATGATTGGCACGCACATCGCCACCTACCTGCCAGCGCGGGCTGAGCTGCTTGAAGGCGCTTAGTACGCCGCTATCGGTCTTGGGCGCCAGATTAGGCGCATAGGAATAGATCTGGCCTGACGTCAGCAGGGCGCGCAGATCACTGACCCGCATCGGGTTGGGCAAGGGCGGCACCGCCAGTGTGGCAATCGAACTGCCCACCGGATAAACCACATCAGCGGTCATCAGCGGCGAACTGCGATGATCCAGGAACATGTTGAGATTGATGCCGTTGGAGGTCAGGTAATTGGCCTGCAACATCGCCATGTTGATGACGGAATAGAGCGTGTCATATTCCAGCAAGCCGAAGGAGGAAAAGGTATTGTTGAAGTAACGCAGTTCGGTGCCAATTGCGCGTCGCTCGACCAGGCCATCGGCATTCTGTTGATTGAAATAGACATTGCCGCTGATATGACTTTCCTTGGGCGTGAATTCAATGGCTCCACCAAAGAAGGTTCGGTTGGTGGTGACCTTGTTGTGGGTACCGTTATCCGGTTGCCCCAGCACGCCAAAGACCTTCCACTCGGAATTAAGCGCGTAGCGTGCAGAGGCTCCATCGAAGCGCCCTAGCACCCCTTCCGCCGTCCCGGGCTGACGACCCAGCCTGACGAAATAACCGAGTTCCTTGTTGTTCTGCTCGAAATAGGCGGCCGAGACCGAATTACGGTCGACAAAGCGCACCCCCGGTGGAAAATTATGGGTATCCTGATCGCGGAACACGATCTTGCTGTCGGTCGCACTCCGTCTGAAACGTCCCGTCACATCCAGCGATGTCATCAAGGATGACTGGTCGAGATTATATCTATCCCCGGCGCCATCATGATTATTGGTCCAACTCTTGCCGCCGTAATAATATTGCGAGATGCCGCCCGTGACCGTCGTTTCCGGCTTGGACAACTTTTCAAATTTTGCTGCAGTTTTCTTGTCCAGCAGTTTCTTGGTAGCATTGGCCGATATCGCCTTCTTCAGGGCTTCCAGCCTGTCCTGCACGCGCTTCGCGCCGTCGCCTGCCGGATAGAGTTTCAAATACAACTTGTATTCCGAGGCCGCCATTTCAAACTGGCCCGACATTTCACGGGCGCGACCAATCAATTCCTGCGCCTCCTGGGTATAGTCATTGGGTGGCAAATTAAGCTGGCGATTCAATATATCGATCGCCTTGGCCGAACTGCCGGCCACCAGGGCCGCACGCGCCGCTGTTTGCAATTCAACGGCGGTCGCATTTTCCGGCAAACCGGGAATGGCCGGTATCGGCATCACAGCGGCCGACTCGAACTTGGCAAGCACAGGCACGACAATCACGATGCTGCGTGCATTGTCCCCCATGCGCACCTTGAAACTGGTCGGCTGATCGAACTTCAAGAGCAGCGTCTTGGCTGTCTCCACATTCTTGATACCGTCACGCGCGCAAGTTGCGATCCCTGTTCCCCCAGGGGTTTCCGGAAAGGTAATATCGAAACCGGGGAGTGCCTTGTTGGTATAGCCCTGTTTGCGCTCCGACATGACCACACCGGCCGCGTCGCAGGGGTCCTTGATGTTGACCGAAATGCGTAACACATCGCCGCTGGTCTCAGGGAAATGTTTAAGGTAATTAACGTCAATGGCAAAATTGACATGAATTTCAACTTCCTCACCTACGGCTACCAGACTGACTTCATCCAGCGACTGAATCGCATCAACCGAAGCGGCCAGCGCCATAGGGGAAAACATCATGGCCAGAATCACCATGAGCGCCCAAACACAGTTTTTAAAATCGCGCATTTTTATACTTATAGCCATCATATTAATGCGTAATGTTGCATAAATAAACTTATTAAGCAATATGTTACAGAACAATTCAATAATCATTCTTAAGTATGTTGCATAACTACAACATATTCGATAAAAAAGCCTGCCACTAAATCAGGTCCAGCTCTTGTAGACCGTGCCCTTGTTGCCGAGCGGCTTGTGGCAACCACTCTGGGAACAATCCTTGCCGCTGGAGCTTTGATGGGTCACCGATTTCTTCTGCATGCTGCCGAGATAAGAGGTTCCTGTGACGTGACAGGTCACGCAACCGCCTGCCGCAGTACCACCCTGCATCACCAGATGGTTCATCTTTTCAGTCAGCCAGCCTCCTGGTATAGCCGAACTGGTATGGCAACCCGCACAATCTTGCGTCAGCGCAGCCACCGATCCATAGGGAATATGGTTGCTGATGAAGCCGGTGCCATACACCCCGGTCTTACCGAAGGTCACCAGAGGCGGCGTACCCTGGGTATGGCAGGTCGCGCATGGCGTGGTCGTGATGCCGTTGTGCGCAAAGGTATAGGTATCCCAGTTAGTGGTGCTGGTATGGCAGCTACTACAAACGTTGGTAGTCATCGGCATGTGCGTCTTCAAGCTCTTGCCACATACGCCCTTGCAGCTAATGGACGTACCCACCAGGCTGGTAATGTAATTGGCATAGCTTCCGCCAGCGTGACAATTCTGACAGACGCCGGCGGTCGTGACCGCCGTATGGGTCATGGTCGTCGTCACCCAGGAAGTGTAATTGGCGGTCGTGGTATGGCAAACATCGCAAGAGGCTGCACCCACGGCAAAATGAACATTGGTCTTGGATGAAAGGATACCAAGCGCATTATTGTCGTTATGACACACCGCACAACGCGCTGCGACCGCCGTCATGCCAGTCGCAGCATGGTTCATCACGCCCCCGGCAAAACTACCATAACCAGCCGTCACCGAGGCCTGGTGACACTGGTCGCACTGCGACGTGCCCATGCTGGCGGCAGTGATATGCTTGGGGTAAGCCGCGATGCCGGCCGCACTGGCCCCATTGTGGCAAGTGTTGCAACGACCAGCCACCGCGGGGGAAGCCGAGGCATGGGCAAAGCCGGCACCCACCCAAGTGGTGTAATTGGTCGTATTGGTGTGGCAACTGTCGCACTGATTACTGGTGACGGTATGGGTCGCAGACTTGCCGGTCGCATTGGTGCCGTTGTGACAGCTGCTGCAATTGTTGACCACCGTCAACCCGGCAGCAGTATGGTTCATGACTCCGGCGGCAAAAGAGGTGAAGGCTGCAGTCTGCGCACTGGTATGGCAATAGTCGCACTGCGAGCTGGTCGCGATATGCTTGGCAAAGGTATTCATGCCGGTCGCCGTGGTGCCGTTGTGGCAGCTGGAACAGTTGTGCGAACCGATACTGATGCCGTTGCTGGCATGATTGAAGGCCGCCCCCAACCAGTTCACGGTGGTATGGCAAGATCCGCATTCCGAAGTCGTCGCAACGTGAGTCGACGATTTAACCATGGCTTCGCCAGCAGCTGCCGAAGTGGCAAAAGTGTTGACACCAGTAGCACCCGTACCGCCATGGCAAGTCGAGCAGACCGAAGTGCTGGCCGCGTGATTCATCAAGGTGCCCGGACCCCATGCGCTAAAGTTGACCGTGCTGATATGACAGGAATCGCAGCCAATACCGGTCGCGGGAATGTGCGGACCCGGCAGGAAATTAGCCGTACCCAGAACCGTTGAGCCATTGACAAAAGAACCGTTATGGCAAGTGGCGCAAGTGCCGGCCGCCACGTTGCCGTGATACTTGCCACCCGACCAGGCAGTGTAGGCCAGGGTCACTGCGCTTTTATGGCAACTGTCGCAAGAGATAGCAGTCGCAATATGCCTGGGGAAACCAGACTTGATCCAGCCATTGGCCAGCGTGTCGTTATGGCAGGTCTGGCATTGACCAGCCATGGCGGCCGTATGTGCCATCGAACCGCCGGCGAACGAAGTGAACGTCTTGGTGGCAGCACTGGTGTGACAGGTATCGCAGGAAGACACTCCGGTCGCAATGTGACCTGCGAAACTGGAGGTGCTCTGGGCCCCGCTGCTACCGTAGGCGCCACTGTGGCAACT
>CAIJXJ010000155.1 GCA_903824575.1 uncultured Methylobacillus sp. | reverse complement strand
GAATTCACGGAGAAATTCGACGGCGTGAAACTTACCCCGGAACAGTTCATAATATCAGAAGCGGAACTGAATGAAGCTCACAGAACAATCGACAAAAAGCTTTTAAAATCGATTCGGCAGGCGATTAAGAACGTCAAGGAGTATCAGTCAAAAATTTTTGTCGGCAAAGACAAAAATTTCAAATCGACGGGTATAAGATATACGCCTATAAAACGAGTGGGGATATGTGTTCCTGGCGCATCAGCGCCATTGCCTTCGACAGTCATTATGACGGCTGTTCCGGCGCAGGTGGCGGGCGTTAAAGAAATCGTTGTGGTATCGCCGCCGAGATATAACGGCAGCATTCATCCGGTGATATTGGCGACCTGCAAAGAATTGAAGATTAAAGAGGTTTACCGGATAGGCGGGGCACAGGCCGTACAGGCGTTGGCTGGGGGAACTAAAACAATACTACACGTTAATAAAATTGTTGGGCCGGGGAATCAATGGGTTCAGAACGCAAAGAGAAAGGTCTTTGGGGCTGTTGATATCGATTCTATTGCAGGACCAAGCGAAGTATTAATAATAGCCAACAAATCAGCCAATCCTGCGTGGGTTGCGGCAGATATGCTGAGCCAGGCGGAGCACAATCCGGGTTCTGCTGTTTTATTCACAGATTCCGAAAAACTGGCTCTTGAGGTATTGGCGGAACTCAGCAGGCAGGCAGGAGAATTAAGCAGGTCGAAGGAAACAATTGATTGTCTGTTGAAATTCAGTGCGATTTTGGTATTTGGGCGTATGGACGAGATACCGGAATGGGCAGATGCTTTTGCGGCGGAGCATTTGCAGATTCAGTGTGGCAAACAAAGCAGACAGATTGCCGCAAGGATAAAAAACGCAGGGGCAATATTTATCGGGGATTATTCACCTGTGGCGGTGGGTGATTACTGGGCGGGGCCGAGCCATACTTTGCCTACGGGAAGAAGTGCGAGATTTTTCAGCGCATTGAGCGCAAATGACTTCATAAAATCGACCAGCATAATCGAATACGACGAGAAGAAATTAGCTACAAGCGCAGATGATATAATCCGGTTAGCGGAGGCGGAGGGATTAGACGCACACGCGAGAAGCGTGAAGATTCGCCAGCATGGGTCATGGACGCGGGGTGCTCTATCAGCGTCTCGACACCACCCAGGGAGACTGCGAGCGCGGCGAGCTTCACGTTGTTCATCAGCCGCACGCCGGCCTCCAGACCACCCTTGAGCTCAAAGCTGATCATCGAGCCCGGGCCGCTCATCTGCCGCAGGGCGAGGTCGTGTTGCGGGTGGCTCTTGAGGCCGATATACCGCACCCAGGCCACCTCGGGTCGTGCCTCGAGCCAGCGGGCTATGCGACCGGCAGAGGCTTGAGCGCGTTCGATCCGCAGGGATAGGGTCTTGACCCCGCGGTGAACCAGGAAGGCCTGATGGGGGTCCATGTTGCAGCCGGTGACGATCATCATCTGGCGCAGCAGCCGCAAAAGTTCCTGGTCACGAGCCGTGATAATCCCGCCCACGACGTCGGCGTGCCCGTTGATGAACTTGGTCACCGAATGCAGCACTACGTCCGCGCCGAGCAACAGCGGCCGCTGGAGGTGGGGCGAGGCGAAGGTGCTGTCTACGACGAGGATCGCGTCCCGCGCGTGCGCGAGGTCCGCGACGGCGCGGAGGTCGGTGATCTGCATGAGCGGGTTCGAGGGCGTTTCGACGTAGACCATCCGCGTTTCTGGCCGGAGCGCTCGCTCGACGTTGCCGGTGTCGGAGGTGTCCACGTAGGTCGCCGTCACGCCGAACCTCGACAGGTGCCGCTCCACGAGGGTCCGCGACGGGCCGTATACCGAGGCGGTGCTGACGATATGATCGCCGCTTTT
>CAIJXJ010000154.1 GCA_903824575.1 uncultured Methylobacillus sp. | reverse complement strand
ACCGAAAAACATTCATTTTTTTTGGAACGTGCCAATGCTATTGTTATGTCAACGCGGATTATATGGAATGTTTTAAACCGCATCTCATATAACAGATGTCGGATACACATTAATTAATTGGCGCGCTCGAAAACCAAGTGCAACGTTTTTCAAGGAAAATGTTGCATGGGGAAAAAGTACAAGCAGTTGAGTATTGAAGAACGGACGATGATCCAGACGCAGTTATCGATGGGGTTTAAGCCAGGGCAGATTGCACGAGAGCTTGGTCGTTCGGCCTCGACGTTGAGTCGGGAGTTGCGCCGCCATGGATGGGTGCGTGCCAGGGCTCGCCCCGGCCCCGGCCGACCGATGTTGGCGGGTGGTTATCGTGCAGAGGCTGCGCATCGCTGCGCCCATGCATCATCAGTCAAACCTCGCGTTGAGAGACGCCTGAAACCGGGCGGGTTGCTATGGGGGCATGTTGCGAGTTACTTGAAGGTGGGCTACTCGCCAGAGCAGATTGCAGGCACACTGGCCACCGTGCACCCAGACAACCCTTTGCTACAGGCTTGCCACGAGACCATCTACACAGCCATCTACGCCATGCCTCGCGGCGAACTGCGTACAGAGGTGATTGGCTGGTTGCGATTTGGTCATGCCAAGCGCCGTCCGCGCGCGCGGGGCGATGATAGGCGGGGTACTATTCCTGACATGGTCAGCATCCATGATCGACCGCCAGAAATTGATGAGCGCTTGGTGCCGGGGCACTGGGAAGGTGATCTTATCAAGGGCGCGCACAACAAGTCTTCGGTAGGCACATTGGTTGAGCGCACGACGCTGTTCACGGTGTTGGCCCAGATGGATGACGCAAAGACGGTCACTGCCGTAAAGAGTTTCGGGCAAGTGCTCAATCGGATTGAAGCGCAGAAGCGCCTGTCCATGACTTACGACCAGGGACGAGAAATGTCGGCGCACGCTCAATTAACTGAGTCCACTGGGGTGAAGGTCTACTTCGCCGATCCGCACAGCCCATGGCAGCGCGGCATTAACGAAAATACTAACGGGTTGCTGCGGCAGTACCTGCCCAAGGGCAGTGACCTGAGTGGGTTCACCCAAGAGGATCTGGATGCAATCGCTTGGAAACTGAACACTCGGCCTCGCAAGTCGCTAGGCTTCAAGTGTCCAGCCGAGTTGTTTACTCCAGACGCTTTTGATTTCAGGCAGCATCATGCTGCACTATTTGCACTTGGTTCTTGAAACCGCCATTATCGAGGTTGAAGATGCTCCGTGATAATTCCGCTTTCTCCTATTTTTTGTGGCTTATATTCAAAGCCACAATAGAAATACTGCTTGGCAGGCGCCTGGAAAATAATGAGATAGATCAGGCAAAAAAATTATTTAAAGCGGGAAAGACAGCAACAGAAGCAGCAAAAATATTTCAACCTCGCCGACCCCAAAAAAAACCATAAATATTTGGTTACGATTCAACCCTTATGACATAAAGCTCAGGAGAGGCTTATTGAAAATGAAAAAATTCTATGCTGAGGTATACTTTTTTAAAGATGGTGTTTCTAATAAGGAAGTACAGGATAGCCCAAATCTGGATTTATATCGTACTGAAACCAGATTGGAAAATGTCGCAAGTACAGACTGGGATGCAGCGAAGAAAATAATTTCCATTAGGCAAGGCAATATTGCCTACATTCATCTCATCGAATCTAAATCTCTTGATTACACAGATTGAAAATTCTCAACCCCTGTCATGCCCCCTGTGCCGAAGGGCTCACCCTCAGTCTATTGGTTACAAAGATTTCAACCAAAGCTGCAATGATCATTTTCAAGGATCAAGAACCTTTCCAAATTGTGGCGTACTGATCCAATATTTTCAGTGCCAGGATTGCGACTTTGTATTTACGAATGCTTTTGATAGTTGGTCTCATGATGACTTCAAAAAATACATCTACAATGATGATTACATAAAAAACGATGCTCCATTCACCACTGAGCGCCCTTACAGAAATGCGAGCATGGTGGCAGGATTGTGGCATTCCACAAAAGATGTTGAAATTTGCCTGGATTATGGCGGTGGGAATGGCGTATTTGCAGATAAGTTAACTGAACTCGGTTTGGAGACCAAAAGTTGTGATCCATTTTATGGACAGCCTACTGATGAGGATTGAGTCCGTAAACTGCTGTAAATAAATTAGCGGGTAGCCACCGCTTCGGTTTGGT
>CAIJXJ010000153.1 GCA_903824575.1 uncultured Methylobacillus sp. | reverse complement strand
AGGTGCAATTCGCCGTGGATCGGCTCAACCATCGCCCCAGAAAAGTGCTTGGCTTCAAAACGCCATTTGAGGTATTCTTTTGCAAGACAGTGCGCTACACCAAGCACCCATTAGGCGTTGCACTTCGAAATTGAATCCGCGCATCCTTGAATACTGGCGCTTCAATCATTAACGCCATTTCAAAAGTGTGTTCGAACAAGCTTGTTTCTGGCGCAACAGGCACAAAAAATCCCGCCTCGGAACGGCTTACGGAACATATCTCACGATCTGGCTCATTGATAGAAACGCTATCAACGCCTTCACGTGAAAGTGCGTCACGCACAAAACGACTCGCCGATGCCGCTCCCTTCTCGCTAAAAACGAGACTGACGCTGGAATGCGATATCTGGATAACGTTACCATCACGGTTGGTCACATGAAACTCATCACCAATTCGATCAACCGCCGCAGGGGGAGTGCCCTTTAAGTGCTTCCATAGCGAAATGGATTCCCCGACTATTTCAAGCAATTCCTTCGCCGTCCCCGATGCAACTAATGTTGCCATCGGTCCAGCCGCCTCGAAGAACAGATCCGTAATAAATGACCCGCGCCCGAAACCGGCCACATCCGCTCTCACCTGGGAGCTTTCTCCATACAGCGACTTTGCCGCCTGTACAACAAAGTCGCTGAATGCAACCATGTTAGCAGCAGCCTCGTAGGCATCCATACGGCCGGAATCGACTGCCGGGCCGTTATATTTGAGAGAAATTCGCGCTTGCATTTTCTTTTTACGTACCTGATGACAAGAACTTTAATTTTTAGTAATTCTGTTGCATCAAATGATGCCCATAAAGGCCGTTAAACACGCGTTAAAAACGATCAAGATTGATTTTACATGTGGTAGTGACCGTTAGCCATCATAGACGCGCTACAGGGCCCCGCCTGAACTCTGTCGCAAATAATTGTTGATGACGTCGAGAATGTCCTGGCGATCTCCTTCTGCCAATATTCCTGATCCGGGATTTTCGGTCAGCAATCCTCGCCTGACCATCTTGCTGGTGCCGAACTCATGGTATAGGGCATACTCTTGACCAAAACCAATGCGTACAGAATCGCCATCAACAACATACGAAAGCGATCCCATCAAACCTTGATTCCCGCCAGTTCGGTTAAGTAACGACCCGGGAATGCCATTTGGATATTTCTTTTGATACGATTTTATCGTTGATGGCTTGAGTGGTGACCATGCGGCGCCCGTCGGATCTTGCCCCAGATCGAAACGGATTTTCACATTACCTTCAATCTTGGCACCAATGGCATCCAGCACAGGATGAAGATCCTCCAGGCGCTGCTCAAGAACGGCCAGCACAGATAGTGCCTCGGCGTCCTGAATTTCGATGGTTATTCCAGTGGCCATTATGTGATCGACATCCTTTTTCGTTAGTGGTACTCTAGCCTGACAGGTAGAATGGTAGCTTCCTCATGGAGAGGACGGGATTAGCCGAAAGGCGGTGCCGCTATCCGGTTCGAGTCCGGCGCCGCTCTACCTGACCTCCTCATACACTCCGCTTTTTATATTCGCATCAATGTCACTGGCGTCGACCTTAAATATTGTCCGTGCTGAATTTGCCAGCTTTTTCCCATCTTTCGTTTTAACCCTATAATCCAACGCAATTGCCAGTTTTATTTTTCTTGGATCATCCAGGCTTGGCATGATGATTAGAATATTTTCATGGCTCTTGTCCCAGAGTACGCGTTCTGCATGATCAAAGTTTCGTGCAAGATCCATCCAGTCACGATCAGTGAGTCCATTGCCATCAATCAAAACATGACGATCAGCCTTTGCTCCCACCACCATATTGTCTATGAGCGTCACTCCAGCTGTCTGCGGTAACCTGTTGCGCGCGGCCAGCCACACAAGCGTTTCAGCATCGAGAAATCCAAGCACCCGTGCAGATCCGGCTGGACGTCCTTCGTTTTTGACAGCAACAATGAACTCACCCCACGCCTGGTATCGCGCTGCACGTTCTGCATCTGTCATCAGGCTTGCGGCGACAGCCCCGATAGGCGCGTCCAGCGAAGCAATCTTGCCGGCCTGTACGTTCGCCAGATGCGTGCCGCGCGCTGCAGCCTTGCCAGGGTTATAAGCGAATCCCGGATCAATCCCTCGAGGGGTGCGAGTAACTTCTCCGGTACGCTTATTGACGAAATCAATCCATTGAACTGAAGGCGCCTCACGCTTTACTGGTTTGCCGGCATCTTGCAACTGCTGCAGGCCCTTTTCATCAATTCCATAGGCCGTGCATCGGCAACGCCAGCCGTTGGGTGGGTAATGCGTATCCCAGAAGGGATCATCAACTGGCAGGGCTACACCGTCCCATACGCGGTGCGAGGCACGCACCATTTCATCGCGCATGGTCCGATAGTAGATGAATGGCAGCGTAGCCTTATTGCGCGCTATGCGATTCCATAAGCCAGCCGCATAAGACTGGCTGAGATTTACGTCATAGATCAGCTTCAGGCGCGAGGCATCAAATGTGGTGGCGACGGCCTCGCCGGAGACAGGGTCAAGCTGCTCGACGGTTCCCCACCATCCGGCCTGCTGCAGGCGCGGTATGAGATTGTCAAAGAATTCCTTGAGACTGATGCCGTCATTCACTGCACGCATCAACTGCTCATGGATGGCTGAAAGCAGATCGGCGCGCGTCAGCCTAGAAACGGTGAACTGTGCGGCATGCTCCTCCTGCCAGACATCTTTCCAGTTGAAGCTCTCGGTAAATTTAACGCCACGTGCAGCCAGATAATCGACAGCCTCTTTAGGCGGTAGCAACTGAGGCCTGACGTTTGGCGGCAGCGGGATCAGGCCATCAGCCATTACCGCTCCAGATCCGCGCCAGACTCACCCAGTAAGCGAGCAAAGAAAGATGCACGGGCCGACTTCTCTGCCAGCGGGGCGTTATCCATCTTATCCAGCAATCCTGGCAGTTTCTCGGCGAACTGGGCACAGGTCTCGCCATTATCGATAGCCCGCTTGAGCGCTTCCTGAATCGGGGCCATCATCGGCTGCATGACCGGCTCCCATTCCGAGGCCGCGTTATTGACCAGATCATCCATGAAATGCTGCGGGGTGCCCTCGGCAAACGCAGGATCGGCACCTGGAGCACTGCTGCCGCCAACTGCTGACAGTGCAGGCTGATTAGCCGTCATGTCGCGTACGTCCCAGCCATCGCCATAGGTCTCAGTGATGTATTCCAGGCTGGGCTTGAAGCCGAGGTTAAAGATTAGAGCATCGCGGTCGGCGCGTGATTTCAGATCTTCCTGCTGCGCGATACGGCGCCAGATCCTGGGCGGTGTTGCGGCAGGAAAGTTAAACTCGGTCAGCCATTTGACCACCGTGTTGTTTAACGTCCCAGAAAGCAAATCCGCATCAGCCTTGGACAGTTCCAAGCGCACCTCGTTATGCACCTGTGCCTGGCTGCTATTGAGGCCGGACGACTTTCCGGAAGTTGTGCTGTTCTCGCCCAGCACACATACCGAAATCTGATCATCCATGTACTTGCACAGACGTTCATATAAATCACCAGATCCGGTACGTGTAGCTTCCAGCATTTCCACGACCACATCACTCGGCACAATGATGCCGGACTCCTGAGCGATATCCCCCAATGCAGACAACAGCTTGTCCTGATCTTCCGGCACAGTACCAAGTGGATATTTACCTACAACCGTTGGACTGCCAAATTTATCAGCCAGAGTTAGCCAGAACTGAATGCCCTGCTTCTTGAACCACACAGGCCAGAAAAGGCGCGTCCCAAGTCCAAGACCAAAAGGGCTGCCATCTTTGGCACCGCTACTGTGCACGATGAATTTCTTGTCTGGCATTTCTTCACCTGGGAAAAGATTGCTCCAGGTTTTCAGGCGAAGCTTAAAATCATAATCAAACTCAAATCGGCGCTGATCGCGCGGGATGATGCGCTCGATCATGATTTGCGTGCCATCGGTTCGCCACATGATTTCACAGACAGCAAAACCCTTGAGAATTGCATCGAGCAGATCCAGGGTAACCTTGTCAAAATTGACGGAATTTAATTGGGCCTTAACGAATTCAGCGGCTTTCTTATCAATGCGACTGGATGAGGCTGCCTCAACTTCCCACGGGTAAGCCACGACCGCCATCTTGCGTTTCTGCAGCACGGCAAAGCAATGTGGATCGCGCTCTAACTCGTCGTAGATCTTGAGACCCTTGCCACCACCACGCGAGAGCAACGTATCGTCATGCGGCCGCAGGCTGATGCCAAAAGGTGGGTTGAAAATGTCTTTTGATATGCCTGCGATTTCGTTTTTAAGCGTATTGTCCATGTGCTACCCCATAAAGTCCGCGAGCCGGTTACCGGCCCTGATAGTTCCACTGCCCCGGATACTCAGACTGCTACTCCCGCTCACCGCTGCCATCCATAGCATGTGCAGTGCGTCCGGGCCGTCATCGTGATCTGCTTTGGGGAAATGTCGCAGCTGATCGATCAGCGTTGATTGCGAGGCGTGCAGGCGGATCAGACCGTTGACCATGTGCGGCTGCAGGCTTTCAATGCGCAGCAATTTGTCTGTGCTGGGTTGCACCGCGCGGGCCGGCACCGGGATGCCACGTGCAGCAGAGCGTTTGATCAACTCAGTCCTCAGGAACTCCTGGAACTGTATTGTTTCGACCACCCACAGCACGCATCCATATTGTCTCTGGAGTGCAATCACGTCTTCGATAATGCGATCAGGCAGACGCTTCTTGATCGCCGCCTCCACTACATCCAGGATGCCGGTTGAACGATTGAACCCACCAACTAGCAATGCTGACGGATCTCGGCTGGCGCCATGTTTACCCAGGCTTGGATCGCATGCGCCAAAAAATACCCACTCAGCCAGGCGGTTGACCCAGAAGGTGATCGCCTTGGCGAATGGCGCATCATCGTCGGAGAGCGGATCGTTCTGGATTTCAGAGTCGAAGGCTGCATGGCCATCGCGCGCGCGGATTTTCATCAGTTCGGCAAGCGGGCGACCTGCTGGCCATGAAACTTCGGCACCGGCATCCATCTCATCTTTACGGGCGGTGTAGAACGCTACGGCAACTTCTTCGCCAATGTTGAGCAGCAGTTCTTCCCACTTGTCCCATAGCTCCATATTGTCCGGCCAGCGCATGACGCCTTTGAACTTCACCGAGCGCCAAAGCGGGTTTTTCTGCAACCTGGCCAGCACCGAGTCGTAATGCAGAATCGTGCCAATGATGATGACGTCAAACTTCTCGCCCGCTGCGCCCAGCTTCAGTACAGCCTTGGTCAGCCACGACTGCAGCTTGTCACGCTGGTCCGGCGTTTTGACGTTTTCGTCATTCTCCAAATCATCGCCGACAAACAGATCCGGGCGGTGAGGACCATGCCGTCTACCGCGAATACGCTTGCCGCTGCCGACTGCCTCGATCTTGCGATCATTCCTGGTCACGATCACGCCGGCCTGCCATACACGCCCAGCGCCACAGGCTTCGGGAAAATCCATTGCCAGGCGGGGATTGCCTTCCAACTCGGCCTTGATCGCTTCCAGCATGATCGCAGCCTGGTCGAAGGCATCCATGCCGATCATGGCGTACCACTTGCGGCCGGTGATCACGCACCAGATCACAAACAGTTGCGATGTGATGGTTGACTTGGCCTCGCCCCGTGGCGCGGCGATATCGTCCGTCTCAGACTTGTCCGAATCGGCAATCTCCGGCAGGCGTTTGTAGAGATAATCGTGCAGCAGGCTATTCGCCTTCTTCACGTAGTGAGGGAAATAGGTCCGGGCAAAGAACTGGAAATCCTTCCAGGCACGCTCGCGCCGCTGGCCGGATGCTGCCGGATCAGGATCGAAGCCATCGACCTCGGCCTCAATGATCTGGCGAAACTCACCGGCAAACTTGGCGATATCCTCCAGGAAGGCGCGACTGGATAATTTCTTACTTGCCATCTCGAATTGCCTTGGCCGCTTTATGCAGTCGATGCATCCCATGCAAGTTTTCCAGCTGCTGAAAGAGACGTCGAATCAGCAGCGGGAGCCAAAGGACACAGGCCATCATGACGGCCGATTCACAGCCTTGAACACACCATGTCAGCACTTGTGAAAAATTATCCATATGCCATCGCAATCTCATCCGCAAACGGTTCAAGTATCTCGGTAAAGGCATTGGCATGGCGTGGGTGCTTGGTGCGGACGAACTCGCCCAACTTGATGACCACCTCCGTGGCTACCGCCAGCTTGTCCGTCTCCGGCATCAGGCGGCGGCTGGCTGCCATTAATTTGTTGTAGGCATCCGCCAGGCTGGCCAGCGCCTGAACTTTGGCTTCAGGCCTCATGTCCGGAGCAAGCTGGATTGCTTCAACCGTCGCCTGGACCTGCTGGACCACAACGGCCAACGTCTGGCGCACAACATCCTCAATGCCACCGCCAGCCATCATTTGCGCCGCGCGCGCCTTGTCCCAGTCGTCGCCCAGCTCTTTTGCGGCACGCTTCCAGTTGCGCACCGTAGCGAATGGCACGCCCAGCTTCGCGGATGCAATCTCCAGCGACAGCTGATCAAAAACATAAGCCGCGCGTACTGCGCGGCGGGTATCTTCAGCGTGAGCCATGATCGATCTCCCCAGGAGACGGCCGGCGCACGCCGGGCACCTGTGTATGCCCTAAAGCGATGTCGGAACCACGCTCTGTCAGACGATATACATCTGGCGTATCATCCGACGCGATATATCCCATCTCGACCAGCCAGTTCAGCTCCGTTATAAACAAATCAGCGCTGCAGACATATCCGGTATGCTCCACCTGCTCACGCAATACAGCACGGTTCAATGTATAACCAGGCGCAAAATGAAGGGCCAGCAAGATTGCCTGCCGACGGGCCGCCTGTATCTTCTCTTGGTAATACTTCATTTGCGCTCCATCAAGGTTTCATGGATCAACTGCAGGGTTTTACTGGCGCCGATGAATTCACCTTCCAGCCGATTAACGCACTTGGAGACCTCGTTAATTTTTTCTTGAAACCGGAACAGATCGTCATGCGTCGGGGATTTCTCAATGCGGGCTTCCAGTTTGGCAATCCGCTCACTGTGATCGTCTGATTTGTCATCAATGTCGCTTTCCAGCTTCGTGATGCGATCATTCGTCACCTTGTCCTTGTTGGACATGTACACGTAAAAACTCGTCCCACACCAGAGCAGGAACTGCAGCACTTTCAACGCGAAATCCCAGCTATTCATTTACGGCTCTCCGTTTTAGCTCTTTTCTCAAAGTGATCCTGGCAGTAAACGCACAACATCGCGCCAGGTAGCGCCATACGTCTGGCTTCGGGAATCAGCCCTCCACACTCAAGGCAGTCGAGCGCGGTGTCGATGTCGGGAGCGCTGGCCAGCGGCGCAAATCTGCGACGCTGCGCATTAATGGCCTATTCGCGTTGCTGCATTTCCAGCTCCTGCGCGCGGTCGAACTGATCCATTACCAATTCACCCAGGCTTGAATTCCGCCATAAACATCAGCACTACCTGGTATGCCTGCGATGGGTATATCCGCACCGATGATGCCGCCGACATGCACCGCCTTGATCTGCGCGAATTCTTCGCGTGCTTGCGCGCGCACGGCCAGTCCACTGCTTTTGAGAATGGTTGCGATACTGGCTTCGCCCTTGTTGTCAAAAGCCAACCAGGGCAGCGGATCGCGTTTGACGAAGGTTTCCGATTCCCCTGTCTCGGTGTTGATCACCGTGGTGATCGTTTGCGGATGATCGTCAGCCCGAACCTGACTGGATGCGATCACCGCTTTGTTTGAGTCGGCTACAACAGCGGCTGGAAGCTTGAGGCCATCCTTGAGAACAGCGCCGCCCTTGTATATCTTGACCGGAGCCTTGACGGCTACCGGAACCTTGGTGACAGACTGCACTTGCGGTGCGGGCTGGGCTGCGACAGATTGATTGACAGGTGGCACCGGCGCATCATGCTTTTTGAACGCAATCCAGATCGCAATCCAGATCACAATCAGGTTAAAAATGGCAATCGGTAATTTACGACCATCGAACCAGCTTTTGCTGGTTGAAGTATCTGCTGTCATGAACATACAATGCCCCCGCCCCAGCCGGCGTAGATAGGCTGCCACCTGGTGAGAATGATTCTGGGATAGCCCCGGTTTTCAGCGAAAGCGGCGGCGGCACGCCCGGCGTTGAAACGCTCGACCTGGCCAAACCAAACCTTCGGATCTGCTCCATTGGCTGCTGCAAGCTTCTGGTCACGATAGACCCATCCCAGCCCGCCGTTGTAACTCGATAGCGCCATCGCCATGCGGTCGCAGTCCGTGGCGGCCTGTTGTACGCGATCCCATAGATGCTTGTCGTAGGTCACCAGAGCGCGCAGCGCCCAACCGGGATTGGTTGGCTGCGCGGCACCAAGCTGGTAAGCCCCTGATATCCACGTCGCTGTCGCCGGCATGAACTGCGCAATGCCGCTGGCGCCAACGGGGCTTTTGGCCTGATCGTTCCAGCGGCTCTCCTGGTGAATCTGTGCGGCGAATGTAGCAACTGGGGCCTCCAAGCCCCAAACAGTATGTGCATTGCGCGTCAGGTCGCGCTGATAAGGCAGCGCCCCGCGCGGCACATCGGCCAGCGCCAGCAATGGCAAGGCCATCAGCAAGATGACTATTGCCAGCATCCACCTTACGGCTTTGCGCGAGATACGCATTACACGCCCAGACTCACGGAAAGCATGGCCGCACCGATGATGATCGCGCGGCGAAGGATGGCTGCGGCAAACGCAATTTGTTGCGATGGCGCCACGGCGGACTTCGGCACGAATGGGCTGCCAAGCGAAGAAGGCTGCGCCATGAATGAATCAGGACGCGCATAGGGGAAGGCTGAACGATCAATCCAGTAGCCGACCACCGCCGCCATCGTGATGAGCGATAGCTTATACAGCGAAACCGGCAGCTGCTGCGGCGCCACCTGATTGATGAGGAGCAGCAAGACAATCGTGACCAACAGCCAGTCGGTCATGCGGGGCAATTTGAGTTTGAGTGTTTTCATGCCGCCAGAATAGGCGGGTTTGGAATGATGATTAAGGCGGAAACGTTTCCGCCCCGGAGTGCGGGGCGGATGGGAAAACAGCTTATTCGGGGGAGATCAGATTGTCAAATCACCAGTAGCAGCCCTTGATTCCGCGATTCAAGTTATTCTGCATCTTCAGCGCGATACGGACCATTCCCTTGTAGTATGAATAAAACTGCATATCCGCGCCGCCAGCCGGTGATTTTTTCAGGTCAAGACTATATGTGATAATCCCCGCCTCGCCGACAATGATAGTAGCACTCTCATTGTCAGGGAAAACTGTTGATCTCAGTGCACTGGGTATCGTATGGCAATCATTCAACATAGTTTCATTAATCGCCCGATATGCCTCCAGATAATCCTTATCAATATGCAACGATGTCATGTTCTCCGGCTTGCGAGTGTTTTCATAGGTTGCACATCCCGGAAGCGAGATCAATAACATCAAAGCTAAAACTAATTTCTTGTTCATGGTTTCTCCCTATACATGTGGTTTTCCTGAAAAAAGTCATCCTGTCCATCATCAAACTCAACGCCAGATTGAATGTTCCGGATCTGCCGAATGGTCAGCCCATGCTCGATAGCCAGCTGGCGCTGTGATTTATCCGAGTTGCAGATGCGCGTATTACGCACGGCCCGGATTGCGTGCTCACACTTGGCTATCTGGTAGCTTTCGCCGCCGTAATTATCGACCAGCTTGCTCGCAGCCTCATGTCCAACAATCTTCACCAAGGCATGATCAGGATCATACTTCACCGGCACCCACATGGGGATGCCTGGATAATGCTCAACTAGTTTCAATGTGGCTGATAGCCCAATCAATGCAGCGATCTCGCGCACGATGCCAGGCAGCAGACGTTCATCCAGATGAATGGTCAGGAAGGCGGCGGTGTTAATTCTGTCACTCACCAGCCGCCCCCTTGAACTTCCGGGTGCGCTCAAGACAACCAGCCACTTGCCAGAGTTCATCGTAGCTCATCATCTCAAGGTGCCGCTCAATGCCATGCTGGCGCTTGGCCACACCCTCGGCATAATGCTTGCCGACCTTCATGACGCGGCACACTGCGCAGATCTTGCGCAGCAGCGGCTGCTTGTCCTTCGCTGCTGTGTCGATAAAAGCCCACTCATTTTTTGGCCGGTCATTCACCCAGCCGCATGCTGTCATGTGGTCAAGTACCCGGCGCCGGCCGGCATGATCCAGATTAGCTGAAGACCGAACGCGGCCTACCGTCCACAGCATGTCTCGGTAGGTGTCGTCGTCCATGCCGAGCTGTTGCTTGGCGATGTGGATCTGCGCCAGTTCACGGTTGCGGATGCTGGGAGCCTTTTTCATCATTTATCAGCGATCTGTATCGAATTGCACACCTTGCAAAGATGACTAAGTACAGCTTTTCCACTGGCAAAATCCGGCATGTAATTGACAGTTTTCATCTGGTAACCCGAGTCCTTTGCGAAGGCACGCTTGCCCATAATCTTCTCCATCTTTGCCTTGAAAGATGGCGGGTACAGTGACCTGACGTGTTTCCTCAGAAACTTCTGTTCTGGGTGCACTTCCTTCGATGAAATCCATATCCCTTTGAATTCACCATTGATAAAAGTCATGACGCGATAGGTCATGCTCTTATAGCGCAGCACCTGCAGGTCGATTATGTATCCATCGCAAATCAGCTTTGCCGTGCCCCAAGGCATAGAGAGTTTTGTCTCCAGCTCGGCTTTTTGTTCATTCGTCAGTTTCATGATTTTCAATCCGTTAAACGATCCTCAACAGCCCGCTAAATTAACGGGCTGCAGGCGATGGTCTAAGCCAGGGCATCCTTGAGGGCCTTTGCAGCGCCGAAATGCGCCGCCTTCTTGGCCGGAATATTGACCGGCTCACCAGTGCGCGGATTGCGGCCGACGCGAGCGGGCTTGTCCTTGACCGTGATCTTGCCAATGCCTGGCAGCGTGACTTCATCACCCTTGGCCAGGGCGGCATGCGCAACCTTGGCCTGAGTTTCCAGGACAAACTTGATAGCGGTCTTCGATATGCCGGTATTGCCCGAATCGTTGGCGATTGCGTCGATCAGTTCTGCTTGGTTCATGGTGTTTCCTTTCGTCGGTGTAGTTAATTGCCTTGGAGCTTATTACGCAGGGCGTAGCCTTCGAGCGCCCAGATCTTCTGCTTGGCGTTATCTCTGGCAATCTTGCGGCCCAGCGCTTCATCGAAATTCTCCGGGCTGGCGCATGCACTTTCGCCAGTAACGGTGAATCCGTTGAAGAGGGTCAGGCATGCCACGGTCAGCGTGGTGCCTGGGAAGACGTGATACTGCTCATGAACAATCACCCCTTCAATTTGTCCTGGATAAATTCTTGGCGCATTCAGGCCCTTTGCCTGAATTTCGTTTTCGACTTCCTGATCCATCGATCATCCTTTCGTTGGTTATTGTTTGCGATTTTGTGCAAGTTGGCTTTTTGAAGCAGGCTGCTGTGCAACCGACTTCAAAAAACCGCCCCGGGGCGGAACTGGGGAGATGAGCGTCAACCCCTAAAACACATGCGCACGATGCAGCCGGTTGAACACTCGCCGTAGACAGCAGCTGCGAACAATCGACACCAGCGTGTAAATCACGCCCAACGCGATATTCTGCTGCAGGCTGATATGCCAACCAAATAGCGGGAACACCGTAAAATTCAGCGCGGTGTTGATGCCGAACCCGACAACGATGTTGATCACGGCCTCGATCAGTGACTGGCGGCGGGTCTGGCTCATAATTCCTTATCCACTCCGGCTAGTCGGTGGATATCCTTAAGAAACTCTCGCGCTGATTGCAAGGCGAAATAGCAGAGTCCAGACTCTGCCTTGGCATCTATTTCCGCCAATAACTCATCACGTTGTTTTGCAATACATATTGGGCATCCATAGGTGCCTGCTTGGCCATCATCTTCACCAATCGGCGTAATAACTACCTCACCAGATCCGGCACACAGTTCGCAAATATCTTCGGTATCACTCATGCCGCC
Organism: uncultured Methylobacillus sp.; assembly: GCA_903824575.1. Lineage (GTDB taxonomy): Bacteria > Pseudomonadota > Gammaproteobacteria > Burkholderiales > Methylophilaceae > CAIJXJ01. The sequence continues at coordinate 17,985 of CAIJXJ010000153.1, read as the reverse complement.
ACCGCCTCTTGCTCAAACGGCGTAATTACGAAGTCTTCAACGCCGGTGACGATGCTGATGCCGGCCACGCCTTTCACCGCATCCGGCTCATTCAGGATGGCTTCCTTGTTCACTTCTTCCTTGGCCCGCACGAAGCGGCCAAGCGCCAGGCGTTTGAGTGTTTCGATCACCGTATCGGCACCCCTAATGCTGACGCTGGGAGGGCGCAGGCGCCATGACACATCGCCGGTAACCAAGTTGGCCGTCTTGACCTTTCCGCCGTTGGTCAACTCTGCACGATTCGCCTCGCAAAAGGTGTGCACGCCTTCCTGCAGACCGGCAATACGCTTGCTGATGGCATCCAGCGTCGGCTGGTATTCGGCGGTGATTGCCGCGATCTTGTCGTTCATATCAGCTGTATTGCGCTGCAGATCCCGCTGCAGGTCTCCGACCGCACGGATGTCTGCAGCGGCTTCGCCACGGTTTTGCGGCACGTCGATCTGCGCCTTGGCCTTCAGTTTTGTTGGTTTTGCCATACTTGTTCTCCTTGGTTATGTATTGATGTGAAGCTGACCGACCAAGTCGGCCAACGGGATATTTGAAAGGCGGCTAGCCAGGTGCAGCGAGTGCAGCGCGCGGTGCTTCAGGAAGTCCAGCGTTTCCTGCAGGTCTTCCGTGGTATTGGCGATGTAATAGCCAGTCATTGGCTTGCCGCAGATGGCGATACCATCTTCACGGGCACCTGAAATCAGCGTGCGCACCTGTCGCTCAGTAGTCCCCATCTTTGCTGCCAGATTGCAGCCGCTGATGCCTTTTCCCTTGCCGATATGGTGTGACATAAAGGCCATCAAATCATGCTTGGTCGCCATCACTGCCTCCTTTGTTGAACTGTTTGAGAGTGTCGCGCAGACTCACAGGAGAGCCGCTCTTGATGATCTTTCCAGCATTGGCAAGGTGATGACTGCCATGCCGTTTGCGTTCTTCGGCCTTGGCTTCGGCTTTCGCTTCTGCCTTGTCTGAATAGCCAGCGATGATCGTGATCAGGTATCCATGCGATTTGATCGGTAATGTCAGACTGTCACGCCTGGCCAGCATTTCTTCCAGCGCCTGTTGCCAATACGTCTGTGGTGCTGAAAAGATGCGGCCACCGCGCTCGACCTTGCCTGCAGAGATCATATCCAGCAGATCTTCGATTAACCGTGCCAGCCTGGTCATTCGGATAACTTGCCTTGGCGGCTTGAACAAATTTGTATAGCCGATCAGCAGGTCACCAAATTGCGTCTCCCTGAATGCGCGCGCCAATGCTTGCCTTGCGGCAATATCGTTGAGCGCGGCTTCTATTGGGAAATCAGCCTGGCAACAAGGGCAGATCAGGCGCATGGAATACCCATCGCAATGGCCAGACGAAGTGCGGCATCGGTGTCGCCGATATCTGTTTTCTTGCGGGCATCCTGAGGGATCATTTCGATCTGGGTATAACGCGTGACCTTGCCGTGACCCTTCGGGTTCGACACCTTCTCCCCAGCCAGTTCACCGCGCTTCATCAGATAATGCAGCCCCATTAAAACCTTACGCCAGGGCTGGTCAGGAATGGCCATGAAGATGTCATTAGGATAGAACGGGGCGCCTTTAAATTCAGACACCACCGCCCTGACTCTGGCTGATATGTTCATAGCCATCACTCCACGCTCACCGGCATACTGGCCGCATCGGCCACGCCTGGATCGCTGATGAATGAATGAATTCCAGCCAGGACGACAATCCAGAGCAGGGCATAAATCACGGATACCAGATGTGCGCGCATCAATGCCCCCTCTCGGTCCACTGCACCCGGCACCCCATGATGTCAGCGCGCCAGGTGGTGCTGTCAGCAGTGATCGAGTGACGCCATGCCTTGTGGCTGTTCTTGAGTAACGCTACGCGAGGTGACAAGGCAATCTGCAAGATCGGTGCGCGGCGCTCGCCTTCAGACACGATGCTCAAGGGCTGGAAGCCCTCGACGGCCAGCCAATTAAGCGCAGCGGCTGATTGCTCAATGTGGCGCTTCAGGCGCGCGATGTTGCGTACTGCGCGCTCTGAATTGTTGATGCTGTTTTGAGTTTGCATTTCACTGCTCCTTTTTCGTGGAGTTATGCTGGCAGGATTGGCAAGCATCCCAGTGGGATTGCTTGGCACGGCCACCGAATGGCTTGGGCTGTTGTGCACGCTTCTGGCACTCTGGTCCGCTGATTTCCTGCGAGGTATGAGGGCATGCGTAGCGGTCGTACCGTGCGCGGATCGCGACCTCGATCTCACCAGGATCTGCCGGATACTTGTCGTCGATATAGAGCGACACGGCAGTGCGGCTTTTGCCAATTTCACGCGCCACAGATGCTTTGCTAGATGCTTTGACGGCAAACGTGGCCAGTGCAAGAGTATGTGGATCACGCATGATCGTCTCCCATGCCCAGGGCGATAGTTGTATCGCTGTTGGGGTCATAAACCACATTCAACGATGCGCGCCAGAGCGGGGCTTTATGTCCCACATCAATTGCCACCCGATACCGCAAAAGACCGTTACTGGTTAGTGGTCCGCCAGTCACCCGCTTGGCATCCACAGTTAAAACTCCAGCTTTTGATAACGCCCGCAGGTATTTCCCGAGGTTGCCAAGCGCATCCTTATGGCTACCATCAGCAACCGTGGCCAGCAATTCCGGCAGGGTGAAGGCGCCACGTCGGCGCATTACCCACCAGGCACGCTCACGCAGGCCGCGAGCTTGTTTTCTGGTGCGGACTTGCTTCACTTGCCACCCCGCTGCAGGCTCTTCATTGCGTCTTCACACAGACGAATTCCTTTAACATCCGCCACAGCCAGGCTGGTTTTCCCGCCCTTGGCAGCAATCGCCTCCAGCGTCCGGCCGGCATTGGCCATGAGTCGGAAGCGACCGCTGGATTGTGTATGCACCTGGGCGGCAATCGCATCATCCACCTGCACCTCGCACAGATCCGCCAGGTAGGACTGGCAATCCTCGACGCTCGCCGGCTTGAGTTCCACAACAGCGCTGACACGGGTAGCGATATGAGCCAGGCGATCCTCGGCGAATCGATGCTTTTCAGAGGTATGGCACACCAGCACCAACGGCACCTCGGCGCGCTCGGCGATGCGGCGCAAGTACTCGATGCACTCGGCCTTGTTCGGCAGGCCATGCTGGGCTTCATCAAAGATGATTGGATAGCGGCTGCGCTGAAAGAAATCAACCAGCGCCTCATGCTGGGCAAATTTCCCCCGTGCGTAGGTGTTGGTTTCGCGGGCCAGATAATCGCGCACAAAGGCAAGGCTCATGCCAGGAACGCCATCAATCAGAATGGCAAAGGTTTCAGATCCCCAGTTGTCTACCGTGGTGGTCTTGCCTGTGCCTGGACTGCCAGTCAGAAGCAGAATGCATGCTTCGCTGCTGCCACGGTTTTCTACCGCGCGAATTCCTGAAATGAATCGGTGGTGGTTACTGGTTTTGACGTAATGCTGTTTCATCGTGATAAACTCCAAATCGCTCGTTGCTGTAAAAGGCCGTTCTGTAGCTCGTAACTACAGGGCGGCCACCTCGTTATGGGGCATTTCTTCCCCGTCTTTGATGTCATGGCTTCCGTACAGCCACTGCATCGTTTCTGCATAGCTGCCAAGCTCTTCTGGCTTTGCTGCTGATGGAAGTTCCACTGCCACCAATTCCGCCTCGCGTTCAATAGCAGGAAGATCGACTGAATGGAGCACTTCGCCTTCCACCATATGCCCAAGCTCTGCGTGCGCTTCATCGATGATGCGTTCACCGTGCTTGATCTTGCCCTCTGCACGCTCCTCGCGTTTCTGCTGCATATACGGCACTGGGAATGCAGCGCGCTTGTGCGCATCCCAGTCGGCAGTGCCGATGTAACGACCATCTATGCGGTATAGCCAGACGCGATCAGCGTTGTGGATGTCGAATCTGACGCGAACCTTTTCCCCCTCGGCCAGCAAGTGCACCAGATCCTTATTGGCATACTCATTACCGAAAAGAGAAACAATGCCGCGCTGCGGCGTGCGTGGAACTTCCGGCATCCATTGTGCGGAAAGTTCTTGATCGGTAATTCCGATGTCCACAGAGTCAGGATCCAGCTTTAACTGATATTCCTGATCTGGCGTGCGTCCGCCCAGCTCTCGATGCTCATGCTTCTGGTTGTAGTCGTTGAGGCATGCATCCAAGTCGGCTATAAATTGATTGAACGATGGCAGCAAACGTTCGCTGGAGCCGTCTTTCTTGTTGAGAGCCACTAGCATCTTTCTCGTAACTTCCTTATCGCCACCTTTCCAGATGCAGGTGGGATAAGTGCGCGCGAGTGGGATGGTGGTGGTCTGCCACAGGCGTTCAATAATGCCGCGTGCCTGCGGATTACCAGGGATGCCAGTCTCATGGGCGATGCCTTGGCGCGCCAAAGTTCCATGCACCTTGCAATCGATCAGCTTGCCGATCTGCCCGCCACCGTTGTCTGAGTAATAGACCAAGGGCCTGGCGCGGGTTTGACTCTGCGCATGCCTGAATGCCGCGCTGACGGCAATGGTGCTTTCTGCCAGATCTACGCTCCAGCCGACAATCTTGCGACTGACCCAGTCAATGATCACCGTCACCTCCGGGATGAATGGCTGGCCGTGGATCGGATGTTGAATCTTGGCCTTGAAGCTATGTCCGTCACCAACCCACAAATCATTGGCCTTGAACATCGACACGTCGCGGGCGACGCATGGCAGCAATGAGCGCCATTCCGACCCGGTCATACGTCCGCGATATTTGATCGTGACGGGTAACTCTTTTTCGATGCGGTAGAACGTATCGACGGCGGGGCGCTCCAGCCCTTGAGCCGCAAACCATGCTTGTGAGTTGCGCCAGGCCTCAGTCACTGGCGGGCGGGTAGGAAGGCAGTAATGGATCAAAAATGCATGAATCAGCAGCGGGCTATGCCCTTCTTTGTCTCGGCGACCTGGCACCAAGTAACGCCCGGCATCGCCGCAGACCTTGCCGGCCTCGTAGGCGGCATACATTTTTTGCAGGCGGGAGATCATCGCCGCCTCAGTCTGCCCACACGCCCTGGGCTTGGTATACGTAACCTGCGCAGCCTCAATCAGTTCAGGGTGGGCGACACCACCCAAAATTCGCGGAACCAGTTCAACAATAGAGCGCTTGATGGAGCATGAGGCTGATATCGCCGCCCCCTCGATGGCGCGACACAGCACTTGCGCCGCATCGCGCCGCGCGCGGTCCTTGTCATTGAGTTGATCATCGCCTTTGACGCGCCTGGTCAGTCCGCCAATCGTCATCATCGACGGCGACATTTCAGAGCTAGCAATGCTGTCTATTGGAACGGGATTTGTTACTGGTGCCATTTGAGGTGCAACAATGATGCTATGCAGAGCAACGGCTTGGAGTTTGTCGCGTATCGCTTTTGGAAGACTGGTCAACGGGTAAAGGCGTTTCTTACCGCCACGCCCAGCTTGCTCTTCAAAGGGCCAGGACTCTTTAATTGCGCGGCGCTCCACGCTGCGCTTTTCAATCCCTAGCGCAGCTACTATTTCTATCAATGTTGCATGGGATTTCATTCCCTCTCTCCCAGCAGCTTCTTGATGGACTTTTCTTGCCGCGCTATCTCGCCCTTCATTTGCTCAAGGCGGCCAAGCTCTGTGAGCAAGCTTTCCTTGCCTGGCAGAACGCGGCAGCCAAGTTTTTCTGCAAATAGTCCAACCAGCGCCAGCCCGCCAGTAGCCGCATCAAAGGCAATAGCCGTCTCAAAATTCGGGATATGCTCCTCAGATGCTTCTGAGGTGTACTTGTTTAAGGTATCGACCGATACCTCACGCCCCAAAAGGCGGCTCATGTCGGCCGATATTTGATAGCGATCCTTTTCACATAACTTGATCGCTTCACCCATTGCGTGGGCAATTTCACCTCGAAATCTCCATGCACCAGGAGTCATTGGGTGAGCCTTGGGGACAGTAGAAAACAAGTCCCCTGTCAGGGTATCGACAATGCGCTTCATGCTGGCGCCCCTATGAATTGGCGGCGCGGCACGCCTGCGCTAGACTGTGAATCCCTCAACCCACAATCAGCAGGAGCCGCGCCATGAAAGAAGAAATCGCAATTGAATTGCTTAAACTGTCCACCAGTCTCACTCGGGCATCTATGGAGCAGAACAACTACTTCACTACGAATCAACGCAGCGCCGCGCACAAACAAGGCACTATTGAAACGATTTTTGATGACTGCACAAAGGCAGTTCTGGCGCATTACCATGATCTAGTAATGTCCAGTAAGTAGCCGGCGTATATGGTCGGCGGATCTTGTTGGTTCGCCGATTATCATCATGGTAAGCAGCATCCCCTCTAGAGCCTCTGAGGAGCTTGCCTGCTCGCCATACTCGGAAAGCATAAATTTTGTCAGCGCATTGGCAACAACTGCGCATGAAATGGTTTTTTCTTCCTTACAATGAACCTGTTTCATATCAAGCCTCCCGCTTTTTGATTCAATGGTGGCTCTGTGTACCCTGCAATAATTGCCTCCTGCAGCAGCTCCAGCTTGCGTGGCGTAACTTGTCCGATTTCACCGCAGATCAACTTATAGCGTTGCTCTGAAATGAATTGATCGACTGTCCCTGGGCTGAATTTACACAGCCACATTAAGAATTCCATTTTTTTCATGTCAGGCCGCCCGCTGCAATTTGCCACCGGCAGCAACGGTCTGGCCATTGCGCGGTAAAATGACAGGCGTACACTGTATTGCACGAAACCCAACAGGTTTACGGGTGCCGTCAGAGTTATAGCGGCTAGGCCAGATGACTTTGGGATGGACGCCGATAGCATCAGCGATGCGTTGCTCGTTGGCCCACATGCTGCGAACCAGCGCGGCAGACATGCTCGATGAGCTTGTCATGCCATAGGCTTTTGCCAGCGCAGCTAATGTAATGCCTTTTTTATGTAGTGCCGCCTTGATATCGGCGGGGTGCCAGTCTTGATCGACTGGTTTTTTTACCGTTCCTTTAGTCATGTTTTTTACTTTCGTTACGTGGGGCAATGGATATATTAGACAGCACAATTGTGCTGTGTGTCAAGCGACCTGACAGCACTTTTTTACGTGTCGCACTTTAGCATTTTCTAATATTCACGGTGAGCATGACTTTAATCAAAAAAATCATAATGTTACTCGAAGTGCGACACGCCAATCTGCGTCGCACTTTCATGTCGCACTTCGGCCACGGAAGTGCGACATGAAAATTTCTGACCAACTCAAGACAGCACGAGCAGCACTTGGGCTTTCACAAAAGCAGATTGCAGAACAATCAGGCGTATCAACTCGCGGCTATCAGGGTTATGAGGACGGACGCAGCATCCCAGGTGGCGAGGCTATTGAAGGTTTTATCCGAGTAGGCATCAATGCCAACTGGCTGCTGACGGGCGAGGGAAGCATGCTACTGAAAGAGGATGTCCACACATCCCACAGCCATCCCAGCACAATTAACTTTGCAATGGAGGCGACAGGTTCTGGCTCTGGAGGCTCATCTGCTGAGATTGTTGAGTCAGCACTGCATTCCTGCCTGTCAGCGTGCTCTCAAACATATGGTGAGGATTTTAATAAGATGGAAGTGTCAATTCAGATGGCATATGCCATTGATCTCTACAACCTGCTGGTACGTATGTCTGCATCTATGGGAGGGGGATTGGAGCTTATTCGCTGCCTAGAGGTCAACGAGATAGCTCAGCAGTTGCAGATATTCAAAACGATGGGCAAATCCATGAAGTTCCCCCCACCGTTAAAGGGTGCGTATTTTTTCTGATTTTTAATTATTTAATGTGCATTATGGGTTTTGCTGCAAAAGTTAACTTTATAATTTATAAGGGGTAAACTATGGCCGAAGAAAAGAAGCAACAGCCTACTCAGCAACCGTTCAGGGAGAGTGTCGACTTCGGTGAAGCTTCTCGGACTCGAACAATCGACAACAACAATACAGTATCGCAGCGCGTACCGATTACACCCGCGCCACCTAGGCCGCCAGAAAGGGATAAGAAATGACAGAATCAACGTACCTATGGGAAAGGCGCCATGCCGTGCTATACCGCACGGAGCTAGCGACGCTCTACCATCAAAAGCGTGAGCGTTTCTTTTCTATGTGCGACAAGATGAGCAGCGCCGCTGGAGTGATCGGCGGGTCGGCGGCTTTAGCCAGTCTTTCAAGCCCTGATCTATTAGCATGTATCGCCTTGGCGATCACTGTCGTTTCATCCGCTGCTTTAGTCATCGGGTTTTCCGATCGTGCGCGCCGCCATGCCGATCTGGCAAAGGACTTCCGCCAACTTGAGGCATCTATCGTAGGCTGCGGCGAGCGTGATTTTACTGAGGATGATTTATCGGGCTGGGATGCTAATACCAGAAGGCTGGAAAGCAGCGAGCCGCCAGCTTTGGGCGCGCTTGTTGTTCTATGCCAAAATGAACTGGCACGCGCACAAGGTCATGACGACCATGTGGTTCAAATGAGCTGGGCACAACGCGCATTGGCTAACTTATTTGATTTCAGCGTTCATGCACGCTCAAACGCTGTTTAATCTGTACCAAATAAAATGCAAAACTTTGCATTTTCTGATCATTCCGCACTAATAAGTTCCAAATAGAAAAGGCCGTCAGATTAACTCTGCGGCCTTATTTTGCGGGCTTTTCGGGCTAATTTTTCTTTCTCTCTCATGTACCAAATAAGACACCCCCCCACATGCACCAAAGAAAAACCGCCGGGCTATCTCTAGCGGCGGCGGCAATCGAATTACGAGTTCGGTAAATGTCAGAATTGAACATGAAGTGTAAGTTCTTCAGATTCTTTGCCTCGCAATAATTTCACAGCAACATTCTTTCCGGGTTCAATTGCGGCTATCCAACAGTGGCAATTGAAAGCATTTCAGCATCTTTAAAAAGTTGCGATTCATAGGCGGCTTGTTCTTCTGGCGTGCGTACGATTCTTGCTACAAGTCCGGGCGACCGCACATAATCGGGCGGGAAATTTATAGAGGCACCTATTTTGTGGATTTTGCGAATTTCAGAGAATGCCTTTATTTCGCGCTCCACCTCGCTCGGGCCTGTCTTGGGGGTCTTGGGCCTTGTTAATTTTTTGTCTCTTGTGTTCATTGCAATCCTTCAATCTGCAATCCTTCAAATCAGGAGCCACGCCAGCCGGGTGAAGGTTCCCGGTTTTCCCTCCGTCGAGGTAGGCGCAGCTTAAACGGTCAGGCAGCCAATCGAGCCACCGGCTCGCGTTCGTCGGCTCGTTGTCTTGCCTCCCATAGGTCGCGCTGGATCTGCATACGCAACCAGAAGCCGGGCGAGGTGCCCAAGGCTTCACTCAGGCGCAAATCCATGTCAGCAGTCACAGCGGCATGGCCATGCAGGATGCGCGACAACATTACTCTGGAGATTCCCAAGTGCTTTGCGCAAGCAGTCACGCTCAAACTCAAGTCATCTAGCCAGCCCGTCAGAACTTCGCCGGGGTGGGCGGGGTTGTGCATATCCATATCAATCCTCAGTGATAATCAAGGTAATCCACCAGTTCAACATCGGCACCGTCGAACCTGAACACCATCCGCCAATTAGCTTGCACCGTCAGGGAAAAATACCCAGCACGGTCGCCGGTCAATCCATGCAAACGCCATCCGGGCCGGGCTAAATCTTCCGGGCCATGGGCGATACTGAGCGCGGTTAATTGCTCCCGTAGTCGCTTGGCGTGTATCGGCTGGATGCCCGCCAGACTCCCGGTTTGATAGAAGGATTCAAGCCCCTTATGGCGGAATGATTTAATCATATACTGTTAAGCAACGATTTACAATTATGGGGCATTATAAGTATAAACCAGGCATCTGCATTGAGGGCTAACTTGATTCCATAGCCATATTCGGATATAAGAGTGTTGCATTTCCTCAACCAATAATGGTTGGGTGGTTATGAGGCTTCAAGTTTACTAAGTTAAATTTGCTTATGTCCATCGACGCCACAAAGAGTCCTCCTTCTCCCGCAGCCAATTTAGCCGCGAATCAATTGATTCGGCCTTATATTGTCGTGTTCCAAATCCTGGGACTTGCTGCCGCATACTTTGTTACTGGCAAACTCGGGACTTTTCTAGCAATTCCACCGGGGTACGCAACGGCTATTTGGCCACCTTCTGGAATCGCGTTAGCTGGTGTTCTAATTTACGGATATCGTGTTTGGCCAGGAATAGTTCTCGGATCATTTCTAGTTAATCTTTCTACCTCTCTGGCTGCTGGCTCATCTTCTGCAATCTTCACTTCATTAGCCATAACACTCGTAATCAGTAGTGCTGCTGCACTCCAAGCGATTTTCGGAGCCTATTTGGTAAGGCGCTTTGCAGGCTTCCCTAATCAGCTTGCTACAGAAAAAGATGTTTTCTTATTCTTTCTTTATGGTGGGACCCTTAGTTCTCTCGTTAATTCGACCATCTCCGTTTCAACCTTAGTCACTGCCGGGCGGATACCCTTTGAAAACTTTCTTCCGAATTGGGGAACGTGGTGGATGGGGGACACCCTTGGGATATTCATTTTTGCGCCACTTGTTTTGGTATGGACGTTACGTCCTAGAGACACTTGGAAGAACAGACGTTTTGTAGTGACCATTCCGATTCTCGCAACTTTCGTATTAACAACAGCCGCTGTATTTTATGAGTCGAAACTCGAAAGCCAGCGGCTAAAACTTCAGTTCAATCAACAGGTCATGGGGCTAACATCGGCATTGGAAAAATCAATACTGACGTACTTCAATGAACTGCGCGCACTTGAAAGTTTCTACTCCGCGTCAACAAAGATTGATAGAGAAGGATTCCGAACCTTTGTGGCACATTCATTGGGCAATTTCCATGGGATTCAGGCTTTGGAATGGAGTCCTCGCATTACAGCATCTGAGAGAGATGCATTTGAAACTATCATTAAGCGAGAGGGCTTTCAGAACTTTCAGATTACAGAACTAGATGCAAACAAGAAGCTTTTGAGAGCCGGCAATCGTCCGGAATATGTACCCGTTACTTTTGTAGAACCCTATACGGGCAATGAAACGGCGTTGGGTTATGACTTACATTCCAACGAGATCAGGCGTGAAGCGATTGATCGGGCAAGGGATACTGGAGAAGTGACAACAACTCCTCGGATTACCTTGGTTCAAGAGCGTGGAAATCAGTTCGGCGTTCTCTCCTTCATCCCAATTTACCGGAGTGGCCTACCTCATAACACCTTGGAAGATCGGCGACTTAATATTACAGGCTATGTGCTAGCAGTATTTCGCGGCGGTGATATTGTTTCTTCAGCACTTGAAGACATGAATCGAGAAGGGCTTTCTTATCGGCTCGTTGATCAGGATGCACCCATTGGCGACCAGTTACTCTTTGCTAGCGACCAGAAGGAAATGACCCCTCTTGTGTTGCATGAACAGGGACTTTTCGGAAGGAATATCTCGCTTGTAAGTACCTCAACTTTTGTCGTTGGGGGGCGGCACTGGCAGTTTGAGCTGACACCTACCCAAGAATACTTTGTCTATCATCGCTCCATGAATGCATGGCTTATCTTGGTAGCGGGGTTGTTGCTGACCAGCGTTGTCAGTACCTTTGTCCTGGTGTTTTCCGGGCGTGGCAACATGCTGATGCGATTAGTGGAAGAGCGGACAGCCGATCTTGCTAAAAGCGAGGAAAACTTTAGATCTACGTTCGAGTCGGCTCCCGTCGGTGTTACAAATTCGTCGCTTGACGGACATTTCTTGGAGGTTAATCAGGGATACTGTGACTTCGTTGGATATAGCCGAGATGAACTTCTTACGATGACTTTTAAGCAAGTAACGCATCCCGATTATCACCAATCAGATGCGGATCTGATAAAACAAACCCTTGCAGGCGTGATTTCTGGATTCAAAGTTGAAAAACGCTATGTGAGAAAAGATGGTGAATTAATCTGGGGGAATCTAGCATTACGGCTAATACGTAAACCGGATGGAACTCCCGATCACTTTGTGGCTGTCGTTGAAAATATTGATCTCCGCAAACAAGCTGAATTCATGATGCAAGAAGCAAAGGAAGCGGCTGAGTTACTTGCACAGTCCAAGTCCGAATTCCTCGCCAACATGTCACATGAAATTCGCACCCCTATGAACGGCATTATCGGGCTCTCGCAACTTGCCCTCAACAAACAAGTGCCCGATGAGGTACGGAGCTACCTGCAAAAAATTTGCTCATCCTCCAAAAGTCTGCTTGGCATCCTTAATGATATTCTGGATTTTTCTAAGATTGAGGCAGGCAAACTTGCTATTGAACACACTCGTTTCAACCTTGACACCATCTTGGACAATTTAGGAGACATGTTCTCGGCCCGGGCAGAAGAAAAGCATCTCAATTTCAACATTGAAGTTTCTCCTGACGTACCCACCGACCTGATAGGCGATGCACTGCGTATCCAGCAAATCCTATCTAATCTTCTGGGCAACGCTGTCAAGTTTACTGAGCGAGGCAATGTTGGAATAGAGGTGACCTTGCTAGAATCAGAAAAATCTCAGGCTAAGCTGCGTTTCAGAGTTAGTGACACCGGTATCGGCATCTCGGAACAAGATCAGACCAAACTATTCCAACCTTTTAGCCAGGCTGACACCTCAATCACTCGCCGCTTTGGAGGTACGGGGCTAGGGCTTGCCATCAGTAACAAACTTTTACAACTTATGGGCGGTGCTTTCGAAATTGAAAGCGCTCTGGAAAAGGGCACTAGACTTAGCTTTGATCTCCAACTGGGAGTGGGTTCTTATGAGTTGCACCATGAAGTAAATCGCCGTCATGACGAAAGAAAAGCTGGGGCATTGAGCAACGACCTGCGTGAGCAGGGTAAAACATTATCTGGCAAACGCATTTTGGTGGCAGAAGACAATCGGATTAACCAGATGGTAGTAAAGGAGTTTCTGCAACTCTCTGGTGTCATCGTTGATATCGCCAACAATGGCAACGAAGCTTTGGATCTGCTGAAACAGAACTCCTATGACGCGATACTTATGGATGTTCATATGCCAGAGATGGGTGGAGTGGAAGCCACGGAATGTATTCGTCTTGAATCAAAATACCAAAAACTTCCCATTATTGCTTTAACGGCTGGGGTCACCCAAGATGAGCGTGATAAGTGCCTTGCCTGCGGCATGGATGACTTTGTGGCAAAACCTGTCAATCCAGAAGAGCTTATTAATGCCCTAAATAAATGGATAAATATTGACCGTAGTTGATGGGGCTCAAATTTTAGCGATGCGTTTTTTGTAATCCTCAGCTAATGCCTGCTTAAAGCTGCTAAGTTGCCGTCCAGTTATTGATAGCGTCAACGGCTGTAGCGGTTGAAACTTTTATCTAACTTGTTGCAATGTCCGGAAACAGCATTGCCGCCACTGGAGCGAAGAATTTGTCTGGTGCCGCGCCAATGACCGGTAACTGGAAACTGCGCCGGCGAAGGTCGGGGATGGAGGAGCACAAATCGTTGACCGCTTGTAACCAATTTGTAACCGGATTTACTCAATGCAAATCATCCTGACAACCACAACAATGCCCGCATCCACTCCTGTTTACTGCTATCACTGTCGTGTCAAAGCGACACATCCTTTAATTTTTCTTTATTGCCTTACTCATTGCAAGCAACAATTCTCTAAGGCACTCCATTTCATCTGCGTGGTTCTGTTTAACTTCTTCCTTCAGTGCAGTACCACTATGCTCACAGTTTTGATCAATTGCATGCTGGCGACTTTGGGCAGGTGTTAACGGGTTCGTCTTTTCTATAACTGATTGCATAGTTGCCTCCTATTACTTGAGAGGAAAAATAGGCGCAAAATTAATTACCCCTATATCTAGATGAGGATATGCCGCAATTTGAACGATGAGCATGATCATGTAGCGTGTGCATTTAAGCACCATAAAATTACAAAATTATTTCAATAACTGTTTAATTTGTAATGTAATTATTTCTTCACAAACTGTGCAGCGTCTGCGGCTTGCTGTCGCGCTTGAGCGAGGAAATTTCGATTGGCATTTACTTTCATATTGCAGCATTTGCGAATGGCATCCTGCACTTGTCTAACACACTTAATTTAACGCCTTGGGGCATCAGGTAGGTCTAGCGCTCATATACATGCTGCATGATTATTTCGGCAATTGCATATACCAAGCATCAAATGCAGTATCAACTGATTCAAATTGATCAGTTGATACTTCAACGGACATGCCTTCACGTAAGTTACCAACGGAATATTTACCATTGTCTAGTTTTGCGATGACGTGCCTGGTGTTTTCAAAAGTTGCTCCACCAAGAGTTATCCTAACTCGGCTAGTATTTGATTCAGGCTTGATTTCGGATATGGACATAATAGAGTTCTCCTAGCGCTCAATTTACACTTGCGGCGTAAATAAAGAAATCAGGCAAACGCCTATTTTCATCTAAGGTTTTTCCTTAGAAGAAGGCGCATTTGTGAGCACATTACAGCGGCGGTTGGCGTAGTAAGATCAACCAATGACTTAGAGACCCGCGCTTGCGGGTTTTTTGCTCCCCTACCGGCTGAGCTTGACTGTATGGAGAGTTTCAGTTTTACGGGCGTAGTAAAATGACTCTGTAAGGCTTATGTTGGATTTTATGGTCGGGGTATGGAGACTCGAACTCCAGGCCTCTACGTCCCGAACGTAGCGCTCTACCAGGCTGAGCTATACCCCGAAATGCTGCCGAAGGAAGCATCAGCTCTTGCTTCCGGCGACTAAAGATCAATAATTTTACCAGAGCGACAAGATATTTTGAACCGGTCTGCAAGGTCCGTGACAAGCTATTTTGCAATCGGGCTTTAATTTTCCGCTCACACAGCATCAAGGAAATATAGGATCGAATGACAGACTGAAATCGAGTGCCGGACTCGCATTGAAGTGATGTCCGGGATTTGGAGTGGTGAACCTAAAGCGCGCGGGAACGTGACGGGTGCGCTCGGCCAGCCAGTTGTTTCAACAAACCGATTGCCTGCTCCGGCAAGCCCTGTAGCCGGGAACAAAGGCCTGAGACAAATAACTGAACATTTCCCGCCCCATGCATGGATTGCTCAACACCCAGTCGCAGGCCGGCGTCACAAATGACCCGATTGCGACCACCATGCTTGGCCTGATAGAGCGCCTTGTCAGCGTCGGACACCAACCGAACACCGAGCTGATTAAGATCTGCCGCCGACTCATCGCTTGCCAGCATCGACAGGCCGATCGATATGGTTACATTAATTTCCTCACCGGAACCGGCCTGTAAACATTGCTCTGCTATAGTTAGGCGAATCCGCTCGGCAATCTCAAGGGCATGATGCCCGGATGCCTGCGGCAACAGCACCACGAATTCCTCACCGCCATAACGCGAAATCGTGTCACCCATGCGCAACTGGGAGGCAATCACACCTGCCACACTACGCAGCACCTCGTCACCCGTTTGATGACCATAGATGTCATTGATACGCTTGAATTTATCAATATCGAGAAACATGCAAGCCAAGGGATGCTTGTGCCGGCGGGACAAACTGACTTCTTCCAACAGACGATGCTCAAAATATCGACGATTCTGCACTCCGGTCAGGCCGTCGGTCAGGCCCACCATTTTCAATCGTTCCTGCGTCAAGGCACTTTGCAGACAGACGGCGATGATTTCAGCCAAGCGTTCGAGAAACTCCGTCCCGTAATCTGCAACATACCGGTCGGGATTGGCACTGCCAAAATTCAAGCTGCCAATCAGCTCACCCTGTCGGGACAGCGGCAGCAAGGCGACCGAGGCAATGGCACCACAGGACGACTTGAACAAAGCCTGATGCCGTAAGGCGTTAAAGGGACCGAGGCGCGGCGATGGACTCTGGTCATAGAGCGCTTCCAGCATCGTGGGCGATGGCAGCAGCATGAGTCCACTACCGATTTCATCGTCATCAAGCGCGGCTTGAAGAATCCGGGTTGCTTCATACTGAGGATCGACCAGCACCAGAGTGACGAATTCGACCCCGAACGCCAACTTATATTCGGTAAGCAACAAGCGGACAAACTCCGTCAGACATCCCGCTCCAATCAACTGACGCTCCAGTTGGTCAAACCGGCGCATCTTGCCTTCATTTAGCCGCGCCTCGCGCAGCAGCGATTCCAGCTGCTGCCTGAGGGAGACATTCTCTGATTGCAGGTAAGTCGTCATTAACAATAGCTATCGGCCAACCAGGTCCAATCTTTAGCAGTTACGGAGAAGCAACTCGATACAGGCAGAAAAGTCTTTGCAACATTCGTTACAATATCATCCAGCTCATGAACCAACTGCCCATCTTTCTCGACGTGCAAGACCGTCACTGTGTCGTCATCGGCGGCGGTGAAATCGCCTTGCGCAAGATCACGGTTTTGCTCAGAGCCTCTGCCCGCGTTCACGTCATCGCGCCTGAACTCTGCTCTGCGCTGGAGGAGTTGCAGGCGCAACTGATCTGGCATCGCGGCATTTTCATGCCGGAACAACTCGATGGCGCCACCCTGATCATTGCCGCCACCGACGACCTGTTGGTGAATCAGGCGGTATCGGCGGCCGCACAGGCACGCAACATTCCGGTCAATGTCGTGGATTGCCCGGCGCTTTGCAGCTTCGTCTTTCCATCCATCATCGATCGAACCCCCATCGTGATTGCCATTTCCAGCGGCGGGCTGGCGCCGGTACTGTCCCGCCTGTTGCGGGCACGACTTGAAACCCTGATCCCTGCTGGCTACGGACGACTGGCAGAGCTCGCCGGCAGCTTCCGCGACCAGGTCAAGCTGAGGCTAGCCGATACACGGCGGCGACGTGTATTCTGGGAAAATGTATTCGAAGGCCCGATCGCCGAACAGGTGCTATCAGGCCACATGGATGCCGCGCGCCATGCGCTGCAACAGACTATCGATGGGACCGAAGACATGCCGGTGCGGGGCGAAGTCTATCTGGTCGGCGGCGGACCAGGCGACCCGGACCTCCTAACCTTTCGCGCCCTGAGACTGATGCAAAAGGCCGACGTAGTAGTTTACGACGCCCTGATCAGCCCGGCTGTCATGGATCTGGTGAGACGCGATGCAACGCGTCTCTATGTCGGCAAGAAGGCCGACCAGCACACCCTGCCGCAGGAGGAAATCAACCGCTTACTGGTCAGGCTGGCAAAAGAGGGAAAACGCGTGCTGCGCCTGAAGGGCGGCGACCCGTTCATCTTCGGTCGTGGTGGCGAGGAAATAGAAACCCTGTCAGAGCATCACATCCCGTTCCAGATCGTACCCGGCATTACCGCCGCCAACGGCGTTTCCACTTACACCGGCATTCCTCTGACGCACCGTGATTATGCCCAGTCGGTGATCTTCGCCACCGGCCACTTGCGGGACGGCACGGTGGAACTCGACTGGCCGGCACTGGCGAGACCACAACAGACCGTCGTCATCTACATGGGTCTCAATGGCTTGGCCACCATCTGCCAGAAACTGATTGACCACGGCCAATCTCCAGACCTTCCCGCCGCCGTGGTGCAGCAAGGCACCACGAACAATCAAAGAGTCGTCTCCGGCACCCTCGCCACCTTGCCGGCACTGGTTGAGGCAGCCCAACTAGCCCCCCCATGCCTCACCATCATCGGCGAAGTCGTCAAACTGCGTGACAAGCTGGCCTGGTTCGAGACGCAGGAATCATAAACCGGTAAAAAGCCGTTCGAACCGCCAAGACGACCCTATAGAAGACGAGCCGATTGCCCTTGTGCCTTGAGCTGAGGTCCACTGCAATAATGTAACCATTAGAAGTATGGATTAGTCCAAACGGACTATATATGTCGGATCGTCCTTATTTGTCCTCCACGCCACGATCGCATGAGCTATATCTTTATTGGCAGCGATCTGCGTCGCATCCGTGAGGGATTGTAGATTTACCGCGTCCAAAAGGCTCATCAGGACCGTCTCCTCGTCGGT
>CAIJXJ010000152.1 GCA_903824575.1 uncultured Methylobacillus sp. | reverse complement strand
GCTCGGCGTGCCGTCATAGGTCTTGGTTCCGGTGAGGTCGAGCAGAGCCAGGCTGGCTGCCGTGATGCTTGCCGTGTTGTTGGCGCTGCGCGCAGTCGTCGAGGGCAGCTGATAGTTGGCCGCCTGGCCCGCGCTGCCACCACTGCCGTCTGACAGGGCCATGCCGCCCATCCCGGTCAAGTAGTTCGCAGCGTTGTCGATCACGTTCTTGCTCATGGTGATGGCCGGTCCGCCAGCACCTAGATCTAGGGTCTCGCCATTGACGCCGCTCACCGTGATCTGGTTGGCTGCGAAACTGGCGCTGCCGTCGTAGGTCTTGCTAGCAATCAGTGTGGCGGTCGCCTTGCTGACCGTGAGGACGCCTGGTACGAAGTTGATGGCGAGGTAGTTGCCGGCAGAAAAAGTTCCACCGGTCGCCGCACTCGGGGTGATGGCGTAGGAACTGCCAGCAACATTGGCGGTGTTGACCGTACCTGGGCTCGCGAGCGTGACGCTGCCCACAGTGTCGCCGATCTGCAATCCGCTCGTCGTAAATTCGCTACCGGTGAAGTTCACCGTCTGGCCGTAGGTCTTGGCTGAACTGTCGGCGGTGACGGTGAAGGCGGTGGCTTTGTTGATGGTCACCGGGGCGTTAGCGTTGTTCAGCGTCGGCAGTTGGTAGTTGGTCGCGCTGCCTGTGCCGTCGGTCAGGGTGATGGCGCTGATGTACTTGTTGGCGGTAGCCACGTTCTTGTCGTTGGCTGTGGCCCCGCTGTAGGTCAGGGCTTCACCGGCGATACCGGTGCCGATGGTGACGAACCCGCTCAGGTTGGTCGTGCCGTCGTAGGTCTTGGCGGCCGACAGCGTCACTGTCTTGGCGTTTATCGTGCTGACGACGTTGTCGGTGTAGGTGATGGCGTAGTTGGCTGTGACATCCGCAGCGCCACTGTCGTGGATCACGAGGCCGCTGGGACGCACAGTTTTGTTGCCGCTGCCGGCGTTCTTGTCGGTGAAGACAATGCCCGGTGCGCTGAAGGCCGTCTCACCTGCGCCCGCCCCGGCCAGAACACCGACGCTGGCGGCACCTGCGGCGCTCAAGCCACCGTCATAGGTCTTGATCACGGTCGGCGCGGTCACCGTCAGCGGTGTGGCGTTAATGGTGACCGGCGCGTTGGCGTTGTTCATCGTCGGCAACTGGTAATTGGTCGCGGTCCCCGTGCCATTGTTCAGGGTGATGGCGCTAATATACTTGCCCGCTGTGGCCACGTTCTTGTCGTTGGCGGCGGCGCCGCTGTAGGTCAGGGCTTCACCGGCGATGCCGGTGGCGATGGTGACGAACCCGGTCAGGCTGGTGCTGCCGTCATAGGTCTTGGCCGCTGACAAGGTCACCGGCTTGGCTGTGATGGTGGCCTTGTCGGTGCCACCGGCCAGTGTGTAGTTGACGGTAAGACCCGTGCTGCCGTTGCCCAGGGCCAAGCTGCCAAGGGTCACCAGCTTGTTAATTCCGACGCTGGGGTCGGCGATGGTACCAGCACCGATGAGGGTCAGGTCCTGTCCGCCGATCAGGCCGCTCAGTGTAAAGATACTGTGATCGACGTTGCCCGTGCCGTCGTAGGCGCGGGTGCCGCTCATGCTAATGATGTTCAGCGCCGCGGCATTGATGGTCAGGTTGCCGCCGGTGATATCGTAGCCCTGTTGGGTAGTGTAATAGCCGTTGTAGAAACCTGCATTGGTTCCTGTGGCGGGAGCCCCCAGCACGCCGGCTTTGGCTGTGCTGGAACTGTATTGGGCAGAATTGTTATAGCTCACAGCGACATCGGGCGCATCGCTCAGCGTGAGCGGCGTCAGGAAACTCGCGAGCAGCGGATAGGTATTGCCTTCGTAGATGCGCCAGATGGCACCGCTACCTCCGGTCCGTGCGATGGTATTAGGCGCGGCCGTATTCCAACTGGCAAAGCTTACGAACTGCTTCATCTGCGCGGTGGTGAGCCCCGTCGCGACGCCAGAGCCAGTTCCAACGCCGCTGGCATTGAGGTCCTTGTTCCAGTAGCTGCTACTGATGGTGTTGCCAAAGTTGGTGTCTTGGCCAATCAAGCCACCGACCCAGAGGTGACCGGTCGCACTTCCCGCCGCGTAGCTGTTGCTGATCGATGCGCCTGTGTGCTTTCCTACCAGCCCTCCTGCCGCATTGCCGATGCCGCCTGTCACGGAGCCCAGAGCATAGCTGTTGCCAATCGTGCCGGAGTTGTAACCGGCCAGGCCGCCGACGTATTGCGCCTGGCCACCGACGTTGCCACTGGCGTAACTGTTGCTGATTGTTCCGAGATTATTGTAGGCCACCAAACCACCGACATAAGTAGTCATGTTCGCGTTCACGCTGGCCGTGGAGTAGGAGTTGCTGACCGTGGCTGCGGAGAGATAGGCTACCAGGCCAGCGAGGTCATCATTGTTGGCGGAGGAAGTTACGCTACCGGTTACGTAGCTGTTGTTGACCGGAGCCGCGCTATAACCGGCCAGGCCTGCGACAAAGCTTTGACCACTGATGTTCACGTTCAACAGACCGATGTTGCTTAGCGTTGCCGCAGCGCTGGCGTAGCCGATCAAGGCCTGGTAGTCATGATCTGTTCGAGCGATCGTGAGCCCGCTGATGGTAAGACCCAGGCCGTTCAGGCTGCCGGTGAACTTGTTGGCCAAGCTGCCGATCGGCACGAAACTCGAAGCCAGCCATACATCCTTGGCGTTGGTATTGGAAGCGTCGATGTTGGACCCCAGCGTATAGCTTGCGCCTAGCGCCATGCGCATCAACTGCAACTGGTGCGCGTTGGTTAGGGTGGTCTGGTACTCGGAGGCCAGCATCGGCAAGACCATCCCGGCCGTGGCTGCGGTGTTATTCAGAGACCCATCTGCGTCGACTATGACCCAGTTGTTCCCGGTGGCGCCAGGGGTCGTGGTGAAGTTGAAGCCGGCGAAATTTGATGCGGTTTGCATCTGGGAGGAACTTAGGCCCGTTGCGCCAGTCGTTGTGCCGCCGCCTATACCCGTCGGTTTGACGTCACTATTCCAATAGCTGCTAGTGATGCCGCCACCGAAGCCAGGTATGTTATCTCCAACAAGCCCACCGACATTGCCGCTACCACTTACGCTACCCGTGGCATAACTGGTTCCTATTGTAGAGCCGTTTATATTTTGCCCAGCTAGTCCACCAACAGATGTCGAGCCTGTCACGCTGCCCGTGGCATAACTGGTAGCAACGGAGCTGGCATCGTTATTTCCAACAAGTCCGCCGACATAATTTGCGCCTGTGCCTGTTACGCTGCCGGTGGCATAACTGTTTTCAATAGAGCCACTGTCGTGATTATCTCCAACAAGTCCACCAACATAATTTGTGCCTGTCACATTGCCTGTGGCATGACTTGAAGTAACAGAGCCACCATAGTTCTGTCCAA
Source organism: uncultured Methylobacillus sp. (assembly GCA_903824575.1). GTDB lineage: Bacteria > Pseudomonadota > Gammaproteobacteria > Burkholderiales > Methylophilaceae > CAIJXJ01. The sequence goes on along the minus strand of CAIJXJ010000152.1, from coordinate 73,926 downwards.
CTAGCCCGCCGACCCATCCTGATCCTGTTGCACTGCCGGTGGCGTAACTGTTGCTGATAGATCCGTAGTTGTTGAAACCCACTAAGCCACCAACATTGACACCCCCACTCACGATGCCAGTGGCATAACTTGCAGTAACAGAGGCATTTCTATCAAGGTATCCAACAAACCCCCCAACGCGCCCTGCGGGGTTGCTTACGTCTGTTGTTATGCTAGTCACGCTGCCTGTGGCGTAGCTGTCACTAATGTTTCCGCTAGTGAAGGATCCAACCAATCCCCCGACATAATCGCCCCCCCCGCTCACGCTGCCGGTAGCGTGGCTGTTACTGATACTTCCGCCATAGCTGTGCCCAACAAGCCCACCGACATAACTGCCACCACTCACGCTGCCTGTGGCATAGCTGTTGCTGATCGTACCATCGTGGGCTGAATTGCCATTGCTGCCCACCAGTCCGCCGGCAGTGCGGTTGTCGACAATGATGCCATGGGAGTAGCTATTGCTGATTGTGCCGAGATTGGAGCCCACCAGTCCGCCGGTAGTCCCGTCCCCTTTGATGCTACCTGTGGTGTAGCTGTTGCTGACCGTACCGTAATTGGAGCCCACCAGTCCGCCAGTTGAGGGATCAGCGTCAGCGTTAGGGAGCCCTATGATGTTAACGCTTGTCAAACCTATGTTGCGTACCCACCCCCCTGCTGCAGTCAGGCCGAACAGGCCTACCGTAATAGCTCGACTTATGGTGAGGCCGTTAATGGTATGCCCCAGCCCGTCGAAGGTACCAGAGAAATAGTAATTCCGATTATTGGCAGGATCCGAATATCCGATTGGAGCAAACCCTCCGCTCGCGAACCAAGACCCTTGACCGGTGGCGCTAGCGTCTAAATTACTGCCGAGTGCGTAGTACCCACTCAGATTATTTTGCATCCCTTGCAACGTTGTACTACTGATGTCTCCGGCGACTCCCACCCCGGAACCTGTCGTCGTATCGGAGATGACGGTGTAACCATGGTTGTTGATGGTCAGGAAGCCATTGCCAGAACGTGGCGTTACGCCATCGGCCTGGAAGAAATCTACACACCCCGTGAAGGCGCTTGAGCTGAGCCCCATATTGACCTTGCCGCTGCCCGGTTCGAGATCGAGGCTGGCGGTGCTGTTGGCGGTCATTACGGCGTTGAGGTTGACATCGTGGGCCGCAGTGAGGGTGAGTTTGTGGGCCGACCAACTGACATTGTCATTGACGTTGATGTCGCCAAGGTCGCCTCCATTGGCGGTGCCCGATGTGGTGATGCTGACGTTGCTGCTGCCCAGGGAGGTTTGCAGCGTGTTCGCGCCGATGCCGCTGCTGGACTGCGCGCCGCTGCCCGAAGAGATGGCGAAGTTAGTCGGGTCAATCAGCCAGGTGCCGGCGAGACCCATGGCTGCGGCCGTGGTGACCTTCGCGTCGCTCAGGATGTTGACGTTCGCGGCACTGGTTTCAATAAAGCCGCCGTTGCCACCGTTCGGTGCGGATCCATCCAGTGTGCCGCTCACGTTCACCTGTCCGGCCGTCATGCCGCCCAGCAAGGTGATGACACCGTTCTTGTTCTCGACGGTGCGCGCCTCGATGAAGCCGGTATTGTTGACGACAGAGGCGAGCAAGCTGTTCTTCGCTCCGGCCGTCATGATGACCTGGCCACCGTCTGCCTGAATAAGCTGTCGGTTCTCGGCCAAGCTGTTGAGTAAGCTCTGATCAATTTGCATGTGTAGCAAGCTGTTGCCGCTGAAGGTCAGCGTTGCGGCGCTGCCGGCGCCTAGTGCTACGGTGCCAAGTCTGGCGCTGATGGCCCCCTGATTGCTGACGGTGTTGCCCAATAACGCCACATAGCCGCCATCGATAGTTGTGATGTTGCCTTGATTGACCACGCTACCGTTGCCGTTGCCATTAAATGATCGAGTCGTGCCGTTCAGGCCAGTGTCATTGAACGCCAGGGTGGTGGCGACGAGTCCGCCGACGTTGACTTGGGAACCCTGGCCAAACAATATGCCGTTGGGATTGACCAGCCATACCTGACCGTTGGCCGCGAGATGACCGAAGATCCTCGATCCGTTTGGGTCGAAAATGCGATTGACGGCGATGGCCGCGCTCGAAGGTTGCTGGAAGTTGACGGTCTCATTGGGCGCGACATTGAAGCCATTCCAGTTGAGCGACAGGTTCGGGCTGAATTGCCTGATGGTTGTGATGTTGCCGGCCTGGGAAATGCTGCCAGTGCCCGACGCAACCTGTCCGCCAACGGGTGCGCCTTGTGCCTGTGCGGCCAGCAAAAACAGGACCGCTGCAAGGCGGCTACGGTTCGATCCCTTTCCTGGGCCGCGCACATTTTCAGCAACGGCGACCCAAGCCCCTTGCAACCGACTCCAGACCAGTCGGTAGATGTGGTTCATTGATGCATGGCGTTTCATGCCAGATCAGTCGTCGGCAAGTTCATGGTTCAACACGCTAATCGTCATTCTGGATCAGGGTAATACGGGGGAACACGTAACGCTTGGGATGGGATTTTTTAGGATCGCTTGATCGTATACCGTTCATTCCGGTTAAAGAACCATTGGTCAGGATGGGGTTGTCTAAATTCGGATGATCTGATTAGAATCAAAACCAGATATTTCGGACTTGAAGTCAATACAAGCAATCTGAAGTATCGGCCGGGGGGCAATCGGTTACGAGGGTGGCGAAGTGAAGCCAATCGAACACTGCTCCGGAGATGCATCGCAAGCTGGGTTTACGTTGATCGAGTTGATGATCGTGGTTGCGATTGTCGGTTTGTTAACTGCCGTGGCTTTGCCCTCATACAGTCAGTACATGATACGGGCGCATCATGCGTCCGCAGAGCAATTTCTGACTGAGGTGGCGCAACGGCAGGAGCAGTATTTTCTCGATTCACATTCCTATGCTACTGATCTGACGACGCTAGGCGTCACGCCTTCGGACGAAGTCGCCACCTATTACAGCGTTGACGTTTTCGTCATTACATCTAATCCGCCAGGCTATCAAATGACGCTGACCCCGGTTGCGGGCAGTCTCATGGACGGCAATGGCAGGCTGGTCATCAATAACATCAGCGCTGCCGTGAGCACGCAGTGATGGGTCGGATTTTCAACTACCGTTCTATTCATGCCTCATGCCGCTCTGGACTGCAGCATGGCGTCACCTTGATCGAACTCATGGTGGTGCTGGCAATTGCCTCAATTCTGCTGGTGATCGCGACGCCGGCTTATACCGGCATGATTGCCAGCATGCGCGTCAAGACGGCTGCATCCGATTTCATGGCTGATCTGGCTTTCTCCCGGGCACAGGCGGTTGTCCTACGAGGACGGATTGGTATCTCGGCTTCAAATTTTTCCAATGGCTGGGCCGTGTTTCGTGAGTGCCAGGATGCAAATGCGGATGGTGCATGCCAGGATCCGGGCGAGGCTGGCGAGATTTCCAGTGAAGTCGGGGTGCTGGACGCTAACGATGAAATCATCAGGACGCATATCGCACTCCTGAATTCAATCAAGGTCTGTGCCAAGAATAGCGCCGGTGGAAATGTGGCTGCCGACACCATTACCTACGGTGGGGATGGCCGATTGCGTGTCTATCATTCTGGTACGGAAGTCCAAAACGTCTATGGCATTCTTTTTGTCTCACAGGCGCAGATTTCAAATGGGTCGCGCAAGGTCGTGTTGAGTCCGGCCGGTCGCGTGTCTGTGGATGCCTTGGTGAGTCCGACGGAGACATGTCCATGACATTATCTCGTGGTTTCACGCTGCTGGAGGTGTTGGTCGCTATTGCCATTCTGGCAGTAGGCCTGCTGGGAATTGCTGGCTTAATGGTCAGAGGGCAGAAGGCCTCGTATGAAGCCTATCAACGTCAGCAGGCGCTGGCGCTGGCGCAGGACATGCTGGAGCGTCTGCGTGTCAATCCAGCAGGAGCCACGAGTTATGTGACGGGTACCAGTGATTCATCCAGCATGCCAGGCTGGGGCAACTTTATGTCACCGGCCGATTGCCAGGTGATGTCTTGTACGCCTGCCCAATTGGCACTCTTTGACTTGTCCATGTGGGATCAGCAGTTGTCTGGATCAACCGAGAAGCTAGGTTCCAACAAGGTTGGCGGCATCGTCCGCGCCCGCGGCTGTGTTGAAGCGATCCCTGGATCTCCCAACAATTACATGGTCAGCGTGGCTTGGCAGGGGGATGCGCCAACGGCGTCCCCATCAGCCGAAGTCTGCAAGGATGCTGCGGGCGATAATGTGTCGCCCTCGGCCTGCGGCACTGGCCTCTATGCACACAGAAATGCGGCCGGTGTCGTCGCCGTGAATGATGCAACACGGCGCCTGGTCAGCCTGTGCCTGAATACTCAGCAAGCGGGCCCATAGGAACTGCCATGAAGGGCAAACTAAAAATTAAAAATCAACAGGGGCTGACCCTGATCGAGTTGATGATTGCCATCACCATTGGACTGCTGATGCTGACGGCATTGATGAGTATGCTTTCAGGCAGCATGCGACATTTCAAGGTGCAGGATGATTTTTCCAGGATGCAGGAAAATGGCGGTTTCGCACTTAATGCCATCGGCTACGATGTGCGCATGGGTGGATTTTTTGGCAAGACCGGTCTGCCCAGCCTGAGCATGATTTCAGGTTCTGACCCGATCGCCGCGTCAACCGGGGATGATTGCGGTGCAGCCTGGGTGGTTAATTTCTTGCAGCCAGTCTATGGTTACAGCGGTCTGGATGCGTTCGGGGCCAATCTCCAAATGAACTGCATTGACACGGAAAATTTCCTCGCTGGCAGTCCAATTCTGATTTTGCGTGGCGGTGGCGGCCAATTGATTGCTGCGCCCTTGCCTAATACCCTCTATCTACAGGCCACGCCGGCCACCGCAATTCTGTTCAATGGCAGTAACTACCCTGCCGTCATGCCCAATCCTATCCCGCCGCCATGGTTAGCCAAGCTCGATGGCATAACCCCGGCTTCGATCTATGCTTATCAGGCCCGGGCTTATTACCTGCGGCCCTGCAGTCGTCCGACTGGCGCCGCAACTAGTGCCATCTCGGATCAGAAATGTCTGGTTAGTGATGATGGCGGCCATCCGATCCCAACCCTGGTGCGGCAGGAATTGGATGGCCTGGCCATGGTCGAGCAACCGGTGGCCGAAGGCATAGAACGCCTGAGTGTCCAGTATGGCTTGGCTAGTTCCGGTACTGTCCAGTACAAAACGGCGCCGCAACCCTATGAATTCGGCAATGTGGTGTCTATTCGGGTGGCCGTTTTGGCCAGGTCAACGACGCTAACGGCAGGATACAACGACAGTGGAAAGTCCTACGACTTGGGCGATGGTAGCGCACCGTTTACCTGTACGGCAGCTGTGAATTGTGCCTACCACCGACATGTTTTCTCACAAACCTTCCAGGTGCGTAATCTTGTTCAAAGGTCGCAGCCATGAGCACCTGTCGATGCATGCATGATGTAGCAGGACGGCAGAATGGTGTGGTTCTGATTACCAGTCTGATTTTGATGGTGATCATGACGCTGCTTGCGGTGTCGATGCTAAAGACCAGTATCGTCGAACTCAAGATCGGTGGAGCGGGGCAGGTTGCGGCGCGAAATATAGCCAATGCGGAGTCCGAACTCACCAGCTTTATCAACAGGAATAATTTTCCCGGCGGCAGTGTAATCCCCAATTGGGTTGCGGCCACCGCGCCAGCCAGTGCGACATCCTATGGAACACTAGAGAGCGTCAGGATCACCTTGCCAAGTACTGAGAACGGGTGTGCCGAGGAAGTGGACAATCAAATGAATACGACGATCAGGGTACTTTATCGTGATATTCGTGCCGAGGCCAGCAGTGTGCTGGGAGGCTCGGTGGCAGTTCATCAGGGGGTGCGGATTACAGTGGCGTCGTGTAGTTAAGGACCAAAGAATAGGGACTGGGGGCAGGCGAGATTGAATTGAATTTGAAGGTGAGGCGCATCATGACAAAGCAAATGAATGAAACTGACTCTGGCGGCAATCGTGGCCTGACTTGGGTACTGATTGCGGCAATGATCAATCCCGTTGTGCCGTTCTCCTTCTATGCACCTCTCGCCCTGGCGCGGGATACTGATATTTACACTTCCTCGCCGTTGTCGGGAACGATGGCGGAGCCTGCCGTGCTGTTGATTCTGGACACGTCTGACTCGATGAATCTGGGTGAGCCATGGCGGGAATATGACCTCAATCATTACGATTCACATGTCGAGTACTTGTGGAATAGTCCAGCTTACATCAATACCATCAGCACTCAGGACTACACCCTTGGCTTGAGCACGGCAGGGACTTCCGGTGGCACTTTCATCAGCGGCGGCAATGCGAACGGAATGGGGGGCGGTTCGCCGCCCACGGATCTTGCCGATATCAATACCACGCGTTTCGATTCCGGCTGGTTCTACGGCGCGACCACCACCGATAGTTATTACATGAGGCTGGGTGCGCTGGCCTATGCTGGTGGTATTCATGACCCGGATGGTGCCGGTTCGGTGCCGCCAGACCCGGGTCCGCGTTCCGTTTATCGCAAATATGCCTGGTCAAATGATGCCCCGGCGTCAGGTTTCCCTAACGGTTGGACGGCATCGCACAATGATATCTGGTGGGTGCCGGTGGCAGGGTACAGCGGTGCCAGTGACCCCACCATAGAGAACGACCCACGCCTGCGTTCCCTCAGCTTGAACAAGTTTCAAGGCATGGCGGCGCTGAACAAAATCGGCAATACCAATAAAAATGGAAATCCGGTCAAGCGTGGAGGCGCTTATTTCGGTCAATATCAGTCCGACTGGGTCAGCCCTTGGGTCGATGCCCGCATCTTCAACCAGTGTAGCAGTTCCCTGGAGGCCTTGACGCCTTCCACCGTTTATGCGCCGTCAAGCTATGATAGCAATGCTGGTAAATTGCTGGGGCAACACTGGTTGCGCTGGGAGAACTTTTTAGGACTCAGTAGCAACAGCTACCCAGGTAACGACACCATGACCGGAAGTTATTATGACGGTTTTCTGAATGGTGATCGTGATCGCAATAGCGCCAGTGGCAATGTGTCGAATGCCAGTCAGACCGCGTTCAAGGTGGAGCATACCGATGACAGTAAATATGCTGGCTGGAGCCATCTCAAACCCGATATGGGGGGTGAACCCAATCTGACCTTGCGCATGCAGGAACTGAGCCTGTTGCCTGATACGGTCGAACTTGGCGTGGTTAACAACTTTCTGACCGCACAAGGACAATCCAGTCAGGGCAGTATCGCTAGTGCCTGGATCAGCCTGCTCGAAAAGCTGCCACCAGGAGGCTATTTCAGCCAGGCGCACCATAATCAGGTCGTGGGCGCCAACAACATTAGTAAGACCCGCACCTGTGCCTCTGGTGGGTTCGGCACGCATTGGAACGATGCGCGCCTGAACGACCGGGTCCCGGGGCAGACCTGTGCGCCGACCAGTGGCACCAATTCTGATAACTGCAACAACCAGAGCGGCAGTTGCCAGTGCAGTTCCAGCGACCATGGCGATTGCAGCCATGTTTCAGACCCTGGACCCTGCGGCGGATCGGACAACACCTTCTACACGCGCGACAATTATGGTTGCGGCTGGGTGGGGACACGCGCTCGGGTGGATAGCGCTGATTATTCCGGCTGTCACTGGGACTCGTCACGGCAGCAACTGGTGGTGATGGCAGAGGGTGGTGGTGGCACCTTTTATTATGGCGGCAGCTGTACCGGCAGTTGCAGCGGCTTCAATTGCCCGGCACCGGTCAATGGTGGAGCTAATTATTGTGAAGATCATAATCATTTGGTTACACCCTCTGAGACTATTGCTGGCGTGAGCTACAGCAATGTGACTGCTGGCAACAATGCCACTGCCGGCTGTGACGACCTGGGGGACGGCACTTAATTATTGGCAGGGTGGCGTCTGCCAGGGAATTCATCGCACGGCGCCCAGTGGCACTGCACCAGGCCCTAATACGCCGGTAAATAATGATGTCACGGCGTGTACCAACTCGGCAGTGGCATCGCAAACCCTGGGCGGGACGTCTTACTCCCAGGTCGTGACCAATGGCTATGTCACCGATGGCTGCGTTGACGCCGCCGACACGTCGTTAACCTGTAGTGATCTGTTGAGTGGCGCTTGTATCACGTGTGGCAATATCAGTTCCTCGGGATCGGTGGGTGGACATTCTTACGACGTTTACGAGCATGTGTCGATGGGGGCGAATCTGGTGCATGACTGCCTCGAGGACACGGGCGCGCCCTATATCCGCAATACGCATGATTCGAGCTATCGTGCAAACTTCAACACCAGCTGGAATGCCGGTGATGGCAGCCATAATAACGACAGTTATAGCTCGGACGCGTCGCATGCCTATCAAAACGACAATGTTTCTAAGATCAATCTCTATTCGGCCAACTACCTCAACTGGAAGTTTGGCGCCAAGGTGTGTCGTGCCGGCAATGACCCGGCCGCAGCAATCAGCACTTCGACTGCGACGATTGTTGCCACCGACACTTGTCGGCCGATTGGACGCAAGACCCGCTTGCAAATTGCCAAGGATGCGCTGACTGCATTGATCGACAGCCCGAGCGCCAATGGCGTTCGCTTTGCGCTGATGGTATTCAACATGACCGATGCCGGATTCAACAATGAAGGTGGACACATCGCCTTCGCTATGGCACGCATGGGAAGTGATTCAAGCGATGCGGATTATGCCAATCGCGCCCTGCTGAAAAACAAGATCAACGCGATGACGGCGGCCTCTCGCACGCCTTTGACCGAAACCTTGTATGAAGCCTACAAATACTTTCGTGGTGAAGCGCCAGTGTTCGGTCATCTGTCGACACAGACTGCCACAGGCATTGCAGTATCGGATGGATTCGACACCCATGCTTGGAATGGCAACGAGTACAAGTCACCCATGCTGAGCAATCCCTCGGTCGGCAATGCCTCTTCCTGCCAGAAGAATTTCGTGCTGCTGGTGACTGATGGCGGTCCGGAGGATGATCATTCGGCCGATGCTGCGGTGCAAGCTCTGATCTATGCCGGCGATCAGGGCGCTATTTCACCCGATACCAATGTCGATGTTGTCAATGCGGATACGCACTCCGGGCAGTTCGAAATATTCACCAATAACCAGTTACCATTGCCGGTGTATGCCTACAACATCTCATGGATATACAACGGTGCCACCATCTATAACTACAACTTCTTTTACAACATCAACCTGACGCCTATCACGGATCCGGCCACTGGTTCTCCCATGACCGTCGGCGCTCAGGTAACAATTCCAGGGGCCGGTGCCGGCGGTGCCGACCTGGTGACGACTGTTTCGCAGGTGATTTCGGGCACGAATTACGCTTATTATTTCCTGGCGGATACGGTTGTGAACAACAAGTGGGGGGTCACCGCCTACAGCGGTTCCGGCGGCATGCATCCTTATGGCCCGCTCGACTCGGCCGATCATCACTACATCTGGCTGGACGAGTTGTCTTACTACATGGCACACAGTGACATGTCGCCGGGCGGCGGCAGTGCAAGCGACACCATTGCCGGAACGCAGCCGGTAAATACCTATACCATCGGCTTCGCAGGGGGCACATCGCCCGTCCTGCAAAATGCGGCTAATCAGGGCAATGGTCAGTTTTTCACCGCCGATGATAGCGCTCAACTGTACGCGGCCCTGACTGGATCGTTGGCGGCGATACGTGACTGGAATCCCTCCATGGCGGCCGCAACGGTGCCGATCTCGGCCTATAACCGCTCCCAAAGCGGCAACGAGGTGTACATGGCGTTCTTTGGCCCATCATTGAGTCAGGCCTGGAACGGCACCGTGAAGAAATATCTGTTCAGTACCGATGCCAATACCTGCGGCGTCGATATGGCCAACCATCAGGTCCCCTTGTGCATGATCGGTCAGACTTACCTGCCGGCGGCGCCACGCATGAATGTCCAGCAACAGAGCATTGATCCGATCACGGGCGACGTGCTGGCTGAGATGGACCCTAGCGCGGTGAACCAGTGGGGCAGTACCGCCTCAGGGCAAGAAGATGGCGGTTCGTCGAACAAAGGAGGTACGGGCTATGTGATGAAGATGCTGAGCGGTATCAATCCCAATACGCGCAAGGTCTATACCTATATCGGCGCAGTTTCCACCAGCACCGATTTGACAGCCTCAGGCAATCAGTTGCGGGATGACAATGCGCTCATTACCAAGACCATGCTGGGTGACAGCGGCATGGCAACCAGCCGCAGAAACTCGGCACTCAACTTTGCCCGCGGGGGGGATCCGGCGAGTCCTCATTGCGGGGACATCAGTACCTCAAGCAGCTCTCTGTGCACCACCTGGCGGGCATGGCCACATCAGGATGTATTGCATTCTCAGCCTGCTTTGTTGTTGTATCAGGTCATTGCCGGCACCCCGCCCTCGAAGATCGAGTATCTGTTCTATCTCTCCAACGATGGCCTGTTGCATGCCGTGGATTCAACCACCGGCATCGAGGCTTGGGCCTACATGCCGGAGGAAGCCCTGCCCAAGATTGCCTCTGTGATGGATAATGCGGCGAATAAGGAACATCTGATTCTGGCCGATGGTTCGCCCGTGACTTATGCGATCGATGTCAATAATGACGGCAAGATCGTGGCGACTGATGGCGACAAGGCTTATTTGATATTCGGCCTGAGGCGCGGTGGCCACTCCTATTACGCCCTGGATGTGTCGGATCCGACTCAGCCGAAATACCTCTGGCGCATCAGCAATAATTGCATTGGGGCAGGTGCCTTGTGTAAAACCATTCCTGAATTAGGTGAATCTTGGTCCAAGCCTGCAATTGCCCGTTTGCGCAGCATCAGTGACCCGGTCATTGTGTTCGGTGGCGGTTATGATCCGGTCCCCAATGACATGCTGAAGGCAAGCATCACGCAAACGGCTGGCGTAGCAAATGTTTCGGTACTGGTGCCGCATGGCTACGCAACAGGGGACTCGGTGCACATTTCAGGAGTCACCGAGGCCGGTTACAACGGTGACCAGGCCATTACGGTGACGGGGCCTACGACCTTCAGCTATGCCGTGGCCACATCGACCTCATCGCCCGCCCATGGCCAGGTTTATGCGGTCAATAACAAGGATGCCCAGATGGGGCGGGGCGTGTTCCTCGTTAACGCCGTGACCGGCAACCTGATCCAGCAATTTACCAAGGGGGAAAGCGGCACTTATCCGGCCTTGGCCAGCATGAATTACAGCATTCCGTCAGATGCTATTACCCTCAACACGGATCAGGACCAGGGCGGATTTGCCGATCGACTCTATATCGGTGATCTCGGTGGTCAGGTATGGCGCTTCGACCTCGACGAGGTGAGTCATTATGGCGTACACAAATTCGCCGATCTGACCGGATCCAGCGTTGCCGCGTCACCCACTTGGCCTCGCCGCAAGATCTTGTTCTCGCCGGTGGTGGTCAGTCAGTATGTCAATGGGCAGCATTACCACGGCGTCTTTGTCGGCACCGGGGATCGCGAAAATCCCTTGCGTACCGATCAGACGGATAAGGTTTTCATGCTCAAGGATTTCGCGGTCGGTTTGAGCACCACGCAGGCACCGCTGGATTTTTCGACTTCGGTGATTCAGGACATTACCGATACGCCACTGGTCACCGCCATATCTGATAGTAATGTGTCAGGGAGCAATAGCGATGAGATCAATACCTTCAAGACGGCGCTGCAAACAGCTGCTGGCTGGATGATGCGTCTCGATTTCGGCAATGTTTCAGGTCCTCCTGCGCAAAATGGAGGTGAGAAACTGGTTAATACCCTAAGCATTTTCTACAACACGGTACGTTTTGGCACTTACAGTCCCAGAGGGTCGGTATCGGCTTGCTTGCCGCCGGGAGCTGGGCTGCTCTATGCGGTCAATGCAGCAGATGGAACCGTAGCCGTGGACACCAACCATAATGGCACCGTCGGCCATGGCGACTCGAGGGTGATTTCAGATTTTGCCATTCGTGATTTTGTCTCTAACGGGCAGGCCATTATTTTGGGCGACAGTGTCGAGCACTTCATTTCTGCCAGTGGCACTGGTTTCGGCGAAGATATCGGCCAGGCCGGGGTTGGTCGGGCTGCCTATTGGTATCAGGAACCGGAACAATGAGAAAACAGGACTAGGGACTAGGGCACGTTGAGGGAGAAATGGTGAGAGATAGGCTGTTCGGGTTTCTGCTGCTGTCAGTGGCCCTGCATGGTTTGCTGTTGGTGGCCTTGGGTGCGCACAGGGCAGGGGATCGATTTTACCAGATGCCTCCCCTCGACGTCAGACTGGAATATGCCCGCGGGATGGACTTTCGTCTGCCAAGTCTCGCTGTTACTGATTATTTTGAGTCGCTTCCGGCGTCGCCTGTTGGTGTGGCTCAGCAGAGTGGCGGAGCAGGGGCTGGTTCGGGAGGGGTGTCTGTGATCGAATCGGATGCAGGGGTGGAAGACCATTATTTCAAGGCCTCAGATTTGGACCAGCAGGCCCGCCCGATGCTGGAGGGGCGGCCGATTTATCCGGCACATGCCGTGGCGCATGCGCTTCAAGGCTGGGTGCGTCTGTTGCTTCTGATCGATGAATCCGGCCAGATAAGGCGTCTGGAAGTGGTCGATGCCAGCCCTCATGGCGTTTTCGAGGATGCAGCGTTGAATGCCTTTCGGCTTATGCCTTTCACGCCCGGCAAGCGGGCCGGCCTCGCCGTCAAAAGCCGCTTCGTACTGCGAGTCAATTTCAGTCTGACAGGGCAGCCGAGCGGTTAGTGGCAAAAGGCGACTGGAAGTAAAGAACTTTTACCTTGGGGAAAAAAGTATATACTCATACATATACACTTAGGATATTTCAGGAGCACGCAAGATGATAGAGACACGTGTAGCCAAGCTTTTCAAAAATGGGGCCAGCCAGGCCGTCCGCCTTCCGGTTGAATTCCGTTTCGAGGGCGATGAGGTCTATGTTACCCGAGATGATGCAACCGGCGACGTCGTGCTGTCCAATCGCCCAGGGGCCAAAAGCTGGAATGAGTTCTTCGAGCTATTGCATGCGGTTGAAGTGCCTGCCGATTTTATGGCAGATCGACCGCTCAATGTATTGCCGCAAGAGCGTGGTGTCTTCGATGACGAACTGCTCCCGCAAGATAATGCGGAACGTCCGTGATGCTGCACATGCTGGACACCGACACGGCCAGTTATCTGATCAAAGGCAAATCGCCCGCTATCGAAACCAGACTGGCCGTTCTTGTGCCGTCGATGGTTTGCATCTCGGTGATGACGCGAGCTGAGCTGCTGTACGGTTTGAAGCGTTTGCCTGCTGACCATCGCCTACAATTGGCGGTACGGCATTTTCTCAAGATTGTACGGGTATTGCCATGGGACGCCGAAGCGGCGGACTGGTACGCCGAGATTCGTCACCAACTTGTCAGCACAGGACAACCCATCGGTGAACTGGACATGATGATTGCAGCGCATTCATTGTCTGCCGGTGCGGTATTGGTCAGCAACAACAGCCGCCATTACGAACGGATCGAAGCACCCCTGATCCTGGAAAATTGGGTGTAGCACTTGCTCGGGCTCAAGTCTGTGGTAGCCAAGCTCGGCGGCGGGCATGCTTGAAGCGTGTGTTGGCACAGCAACCAAACCTCTTTGCCCCTTGGCAAATCACTTAAGCTAAAATGGTTGGTCGATAGGAGCGGTATGAATTGAGAGATTCACGTACCGTTGCGTGAGAGCCTGCAGGTGAGATTCCTGTGGACCACTCGCTCAACTACCCCAGTCCTTGGCTCGCCAGATAGTCCTCGTAATTGCCAATCCAGTTTTCCACGCGATCCGGCTTGATGTCAATGATGCGGGTTGCCAAGGACGACACGAATTCGCGGTCATGACTGACGAAGATCAGGGTGCCCTTGTACTTCTCGAGCGCAGTATTGAGCGATTCGATGGATTCCATGTCCATGTGATTAGTCGGTTCGTCCATCAGCAGCACGTTGGTGCGGTCCAACATCAGCTTGCCGTAAAGCATGCGGCCCTGTTCGCCACCAGAGAGCACGCGTACCGGCTTCTTGACGTCATCGCCTGAGAACAGCAGTCGCCCCAACATGCCACGTACCACAGTGTCGTCGTCGCCTTCCTGGGTCCATTGCTTCATCCAGTCGAACAGCAGCAGGTCGGTGTCGAACAGCGCAGAGTGATCTTGTGCGAAGTAGCCGAGGCGGGCCTTCTCAGCCCACTTCACCACGCCGTGTTTTGGTTGCAGTTCACCCATCAGGCAGCGCAGTAAGGTGGTTTTGCCGACGCCGTTCTCGCCGATGATGGCGACGCGCTCGCCTGCATCGATCATCAGATCGAGGTCGTTGAACAGGGTGCTATCGAAGCCGTGACTGAGCTTCTGCACTTCCAGCGCCTGACGGTGCAATTTCTCCTTATCGTCGTATTCAAAGCGTATGAACGGATACTGGCGGGATGAGGGTTTAATATCCTCGACCTTGATTTTCTCGATCTGCTTGGCGCGGCTCGTCGCCTGGCGCGCCTTGGATTTATTGGCGGAGAAGCGGCGCACGAAGTCCTGCAACTCGATGATCTTGGCTTTATCCTTGGCGTTGTCCTTTGCCTGCTGGGCACGCGCCATGGTGGAAGCTTCCATGTAGTCGTCGTAATTGCCGGGATAGATCTGGATGCGGCCGAAATCGACGTCGGCAATATGGGTGCAGACCTGATTCAAAAAGTGGCGGTCATGGGAGATGATCACCATGGTGGCGTTGCGATTGTTGAGCGTGTCTTCCAGCCAGCGGATGGTGTTGATGTCGAGGTTGTTGGTCGGCTCGTCCAGCAGCAGAATGTCAGGATCGGCAAACAGAGCCTGCGCCAGCAGCACGCGCAGTTTCCAGCCAGGAGCAACCGAACTCATCAAGCCCGTCTGCTGGGAGGCATTGATGCCGACACCCGCCAGCAGTTCGCCGGCACGTGCCTCGGCCGTGTAACCATCAAGTTCAGCGAAGCGGCCTTCCAGTTCGGCCGCGTGCATGAAGTCGTCTTCGGTCGATTCCGGGTTCATGTAGATGGCGTTCTTCTCGATGTTGACGCGCCACATTTCCTCGTGCCCCATCATCACGACGTCGATCACGCGTTGGTCTTCATAGGCGAACTGGTCCTGGCGCAACCAGGCCATGCGCTCATGGCTGTCAATGGCAATGTTGCCGGAGGTGGGTTCTAGCTCGCCTGCCAGGATTCTCATGAAGGTTGATTTGCCGCAGCCGTTGGCGCCAATCAGGCCGTAGCGGTTGCCGTCGCCGAATTTGACCGAGACATTCTCGAACAGGGGCTTGGCCCCGAATTGCATGGTGATGTTGCTGGTAAATAACAAGCTATGATCCTTAAATTGCGCTACAGGTTCAAGAAAATTTGTTGCGGACAACGACTTCATTCATCGGCAATTGCCCGCTGCGTGGATTTGCCTCCTGCAATTTCTTGCCGATGACGACAAACATGGCAATGGTGTGATCGCTTGGCAAATTGATCAGCTTGCCCACTTTGTCAAAATCGAAGCCATCCATCGGGCAGGAGTCAAAACCCATCTCTTTCGCGGCCAGCATCAGTGTCATCGCCGCCATGCCGCAGGAGCGCATCGCTTCGTCACGCTGGACGCTGTCGCGACCGCTGTAATACTGGCCAATGGCCGGTACCAAATAGTCCTGAACCGTCTGCGGGGCGTCCTTCCAGTAGCGCTGCGGGTCTTTTTCCCAAGCCTTGAGGTCTGCCGTCAGTACCACCAGAATCGATGCATCCGTTACCTGCGCCTGGTCCCAACTGACGGCGCGAATCTGTTGCCGTAATGCCGGGTCTTCAACCACAACGAAGCGCCAGTTCTGGATATTGAAGGCGGTGGGAGAGCGCATGGCGAGCGCCAGTAATTGTTCAACTTCAGTTGCGCTCATGTGGTATCTCGGATCGTAGGCCTTGATGGCGCGGCGTGATTCGATGGCTTGGCTGACTTTCATGCGGTTTCCTTCATTTCAGGGTAACGGATATTTGTTATTTCCAGTTCCAGCTCTCCGGCCGGGCGCTGCCATTTGACCGAATCGCCGACATGAGCGCCGATCAGGGCGCGCGCCAGTGGCGACACCCAGCTGACCTTGCCGAGGGCGATGTCGGCTTCATCTTCACCGACAATTGCATATTCGTGCGGGTTGCCGTTCTCGTCAGTCAGGTTGACCATTGCACCGAACAGGATGCTGTCCGTCGGCTGCGTTGCAGGATGTATCAGGACCGCGCTGTCCAATCTGCCCTGGACGTAGCGCAGGTCACGTTCGATCATGACTAAACGCCCGCGTACAAGCGCGTCCTCTTTGCGTGGCAACAGTTGCCGGCGATCCTGATCAAGCGCTTCAGCCTGGCTTTGCAGTGTGGCCAGGCCAGCCGGCGTGACGTAGTTTGTATGATCGCTTTGCGGCCGCTCTGGCAGTTCGCACCCTGTTTCAGAATCGTTTTCCTTGACGAAGGCCCGGCTCATTTTAGCGCGCCTGCTGACTGCTTCAACATGATGACTTTTTTACTGGATTCCGGAATTCAGCCGGTTATTTTACTTTAAAAACAGGCGTTAGTCCTCAGTTCTCGCCGCTAATAACTAATGACTGGTTTTATCTCAAGCCAATAATTTCACCGTTCTCATCGATATCAATGTTTTCGCTGGCTGGATGTATGGGCAGTCCGGGCATGGTTAATACATCGCCGCAGATGACTACCAGGAAACCGGCGCCTCTGGCCAGGCGAACTTCCTTGATCGGCAGGATATGTCCACTGGGTGCGCCTAGTAGTGTGTTGTCTGCAGCAAAGGAGTACTGGGTTTTGGCGATGCAGACTGGGAAATGGCCGTAATTTTTTTGTAATCTGCTAATTTCCTTGAGTACTCTGGAGGGGACAGAAATATCGGCAGCTCCATAGATCTTCTGGGCGATGATCCTGACTTTTTCCAGTAATGGACTGTCGTCGGCATAAAGCAACTTGAATCCATGGCGTTCATGATCAAGGACATCCAGTATGGCCTGCGCCAGGTCGACGGCGCCATCTCCCCCATTTTTCCAGTGGCTGCAAAGGCAAACGAGCGCTCCCGCCTGGGTAATGATAGCCCGCAACTGCTGGACCTCCTCTTGCGTGTCAGAATCGAACTGATTGATGGCTACCACCACCGGTAGTCCGTAATGGCTTTGCAAGTTGTTTAAATGCTGCAACAAGTTGGGAAGTCCCCGATCAAGGGCGCCGACATTTTCCTGGCCCAGATCGGACAGGCTCTGTCCGCCATGGTATTTGATGGCGCGGATGGTGGCGACCAGTACCACTACGTCCGGGCGCAGTCCACTCTTGCGGCACTTGATGTCGAGGAATTTTTCAGCGCCGAGATCGGCACCAAACCCGGCTTCCGTCACCACGTAGTCTGCAATCTGCAATGCGGTGCGGGTGGCGATGATGGAATTGCAACCATGGGCAATGTTGGCGAACGGTCCGCCATGAATGATCACGGCGTTGTGTTCCAGGGTTTGCAGTAAGTTGGGTTTAATGGCGTCGCGCAGTAGCGCCGCCATCGCTCCGTGTGCCTTCAGGTCGCTGGCATAGATCTCGGCACCCTCATGATTGTAGCCGATCAGGATGTTGCCGAGTTTTTGCCGGAGGTCGTGGATGTTCTCGGAAAGACAAAGAATTGCCATGACTTCGGAGGTGACTGTGATGTCGAAGCGCGTTTCCCGTGGCGTGCCATTGCCGGCGCCCAGGCCCGTCACAACATGACGCAGGGCTCGGTCATTGATGTCAATCACACGTGGCCACAGAATGCTTTTGGGATCAATACGCAGTCCATTGCCATGGTGGAGATGGTTATCAATCAGGGCAGACAGCAGATTATGTGCCGAAGTAATGGCATGGAAATCCCCGGTGAGATGGAGGTTGATGTCGGCTTGGGGGGCGACCTGTGACTGTCCGCCACCGGTTGCTCCACCTTTGATGCCGAAGCATGGTCCGAGGGAAGGCTCTCGCAGTGCGGCGACTGCGTGTTTGCCGAGGCGATTCAAGGCATCCGTCAAACCGATGGTGGTGGTCGTTTTACCCTCGCCTGCCGGGGTCGGGCTGATTGCCGTCACCAGGATCAGCTTGCCAGATTTTTTTGCGTGGCCGAAGGTATTGATCTTGGCCTTGAAACGACCATAAGTTTCCAGACTGGTCCCCGGTATGCCTGCTCTGGCGGCGATTTCCGTGATAGGAAGCAGGTCAGGGTGGGCTGTGACATTAGGCATTTTTGATCATTTCATCAGGCTGCAGCCCTATTGATTCTGGGAATCTTGCCGATAATATAAAGGCAAGCAGTACATCCATATCCTATGGATGACACTATAGCGCAAGTAAACTGCTTCACGCTTGTTTCGGTAATAAAAGGCGAGACATGCTGATACAATAATTTTTCGAAAAAATCTTATTTAATTAAGGATGACTGTCATGGATGTTTCAACAATCGCAAGCACGAGCCTACCTACCTCGCAGACCGGGGATGCCATTCAGGTTTCCGTGCTGAAGAAGGCCATGGATATCGAGACTCAGGGTGCCATGGCTTTGATCAATGCCATACCGCAAGTGTCCGCCAGCGGGCCCGCCCACCTCGGCCAGAATATCAACACGGCGGCGTAGGCATGGCTGTCCTGACATCGAGCCTTGCGCGCGGAATTTTTTTGTCGGTGTGGCTGTTGGCGTTGCCGTCTGCTGCCGCGCAATGGCATGTGATTTCGTTGCATACCGATGCAGGCTCCACGGTTTCGCTGGACAGTGCCAGCGTAAGTTCCAAGGATTACATCGCCAACGGCTGGGTGCGCATTGAGTATCAGGCGCCGCGCATGCGTGATGGCCAGAACCTGACTGGTTATGTTGCCCAGTGGCAGGCTAATTGTCAGAGTCTGACTTACTGGACTACCGATTCTTTTGGTTTTCGACCCAAGGGCCAAGACTCAGTCAGGCTGTACATTACATCGCAGGAATGGCAGTCACCGATGCCCGGAAGTGATGAAGCAGTCGCCCTGACGGCCTTGTGTGATGATGCTAAGTCGTGGATAGACAAGGCGGTGGATAAGGCCGGCGAGTTGTTTTAACTTGACCCTAAGCTAGCAGGGTTGTAACGACCAAGATCAAGCTTTTCAATTTAAGACGCTCCGTTGTATGGACGCACTCGAGCTTGCGAGTGTCTGATCAGGTCAATTTCATCTGCTGCAAGATCATGGTGGAGATCTCTTCGACCGAGCGTGAAGAGGAATCCAGCCAGGGGATATTTTCGCGCCGCATCAAATTCTCGGCGTCTCTCACTTCCTTGCGGCAGTTTTCCAGTGAGGCGTAATGGCTGTTGGGGCGGCGCTCGCTTCGCACGCGATGTAGACGCTCCGGATCGATGGTAAGACCAAACAGCTTCCCACGATGCTGTGCCAGGTCGCCCGGCAGTACCATGCGTTCCAGATCTTCCGGTATCAACGGATAATTGGCCGCACGGATGCCGAATTGCATGGCGAGATAAATGCTGGTGGGGGTCTTGCCACTTCGTGACACTCCAACCAGAACCACTTCAGCATTTTCCAGGCCGTTTGGAGTTAGACCGTCATCGTGCCCTAGCGAATAATGGATGGCGTCGATGCGATCATGATATTCCTCAGTTGCAATACGACGCGCCATGCCGATAGCCTGCGCTGGTACCTGGCCGAATTCTGCGGCTAGCGGGCGGATGAAGGTGCCGAACAGGTCAAGGCAGAGGGCGCCGCTCTTCTCGAACAGTTCACGGATCTCGGGATTGACGATGGTCATGACCAGAATAGGTCGGTCGCCGTCTTCGACCTGGGCCGCGGTCACGCGCGGCAGAAAATCGCGAGCTTTTTCCAGGCTGTCAGTAAAAGGCAGGCGCACCTGCCGGAAGGTGATGCCGGAAAAATGCGCTAGCAGGCTGAGGCCAAGCGTTTCGGCGGTAATGCCGGTGCCGTCGGAGATGAAGAATATCGTTCTGGAGCGCATAATGCGACCATGATAACACCATCAGTTGAGAGCAATAAACTTCGTTCCGACGAAGAAATTCTAGTCCTGTCCGGTGAGTTGAGTCCGTTTTTTTGTCGCTTGCTGGATGCCGATAATGGTCGGCAGCAAGCTTTGATCGAGGGGCTGCATCGGCCATTTCTGGCCGCCGAGATGCGTGCCTTCTTGGTCGGACTTGACACGTCGAGCGAGGAGAGCCTGAAGCGGGCTTTGCGCTGTCTGCGACAGAGCGTGATGCTGCGACTGATAGCGCGCGACTTGAATGGACTGGCCAACTTGGGCGAGGTGATAGAAAGCTGTACGCAACTAGCTGAAGTGGCAGTGGCTGAAGCCTTGTGCCGTCTGGATGGCTGGCAGCGTGAAATCCACGGGTCGCCGCTGGCTGAAAATGGCGTGCCACAACAACTGATTGTGATTGGCATGGGCAAGCTGGGTGGGCGTGAACTTAATGTTTCATCCGACATAGATCTCATCTTTGCCTATGCCGAGGATGGTGAGACCAATGGCGCGAGGCGACTGTCCAACCACGAGTATTTCGTTCGTCTGGCCAAAAAATTGATATCGACCATTGGCGACATCACGGTTGATGGCTTCGTGTTTCGTGTCGATATGCGCTTGCGGCCCTATGGTGACTCTGGTCCTCTGGTCGGCAGTTTTTCCATGTTGGAGGAGTATTACCAGAACCAGGGACGCGAATGGGAGCGTTACGCCTGGATCAAGGGTCGCGTCATTGCCGGTCCCGAACAGGAGTTGCAGGATTTGCTACGCCCCTTCGTGTTCCGTAAGTACCTCGATTATGGTGCGATTGCCTCCATGCGCGAATTGAAACAGCAGATCATGCGCGAGGTGAACCGCCGCGAGATGCAGGACAATATCAAGCTAGGTCCCGGAGGCATCCGTGAAATAGAATTCATTGCTCAAGTGTTCCAGTTGATTCGTGGCGGCCAGGATATCACGTTGCAGATCAGGCCCACCCTGCAGGTGTTGGCACGGGTGGCTGAGCGAGGTTCGCTTGAAGTCGAAACCGTGATTGAGCTTAGCACCGCCTACGTATTTCTGCGGAATCTGGAGCACCGATTGCAATATCTGCAGGACGCGCAGACGCAGATGCTGCCAACCGATATTGAAAACCGGCAACGCATCGCGCTTGGGATGGGATTCGCCGACTGGGCGGATTTTTTCGCGGCATTGCAGCTGCATCGCGATCATGTATCGCACCACTTTGCCGCAGTATTCAGCACCCGGGAGCCCCTGCCTGATAATGCGCTGACCGAGGTATGGCTGGGTGGCATGCCCGATATTGAGGTGGAAAGATGCCTGACCCGCGATGGTTATACCGATGCGCTGGAAGTCCGGCAACGCCTGCAGTCCTTGCGCATGAGCGGACGTTACCGGCAGTTGCCAAGCGACAGCCGCAAGCGTTTCGATGCTCTGTTACCTGCCGTACTGACGCTCTCGGGTCGGCAAGCTAAAGCCAGTGAGACGTTGACGCGCATGCTGACTCTGCTGGAAGCGATCTGTCGGCGTGCCAGTTATCTTGCATTGCTGGCTGAATATCCGCAGGCTCTTGAATTGGTCATTCGCCTGGTCAGTGCCAGTCCGTGGCTTGCCAGTTACCTGGCGCAACAGCCGATTTTGCTCGATGAATTGCTGGATACCCGTCAACTCTATAGCGTACCCAATTTTGATGCCTTGCGTACTGAACTGCATCGGCGCCTGCTTGAGGTTGAGGGCGATATCGAGCGCCAGATGGATGTCATGCGCCATTTCAAGCACGCGCAAGTGTTTCGTCTTGCCGCGCAGGATCTGATTGGCGCCTTGCCGCTGGAAAAATTGTCTGATCACCTCTCTGCTCTTGCCGACCTGATTCTCGATCAGGTACTGAACACCTTGTGGCCATTAGTACGCGGCAAACATAGAGACAGTCCGCGTTTCGCCGTTATCGGCTATGGCAAACTAGGTGGTCGTGAGTTGGGGTATGCCTCCGATCTTGATCTGATTTTTTTATATGACGATGAAGCGCCACAGGCGGGTGAGATTTATGCCAGATTTGGCCAGCGGATTAACACCTGGCTCGATAGTTCGACTTCGGCCGGGCAGTTGTACGAGGTTGACCTGCGCCTGCGTCCGGATGGTGCCAGCGGGTTGTTGGTGAGTTCGGTCGCGGCCTTTGCCGAATATCAGCAGGATAAGGCCTGGACCTGGGAACATCAGGCACTGTCACGCGCGCGTTTCTGTGCCGGCGAGGCGGCTATTGGAAACGCATTCGAGCGCATCCGTTTGGATATACTCGGACTGCCACGCGATGGCACAAAGTTGCGCGCCGAGATCCTTGCCATGCGCCAGAAAATGCGCGACGGCCACCACAACCCTGGCGAGATGTTCGACCTCAAGCATGATCAGGGTGGCATTGTCGATGTCGAGTTCATCGTGCAATATCTGGTGCTGGCGCACGCCAGCCAGTATCCCTCATTGATGGCCAATGTCGGCAATATCGCCTTGTTGAGGGAGGCGGCTATTCTGGGTCTGGTGCCGGCCGACTTGGCGCAGTCGGTGATCGATGCCTATCGCCTCTATCGCAGCGAACAGCACATGCTGCGACTGCAGGGCGTGGGGCGGGCGAGGGTAGCGCCTGAAGCGTTTTCCGGGTCGCGAGCATTTGTGACTGGCCTGTGGCGAACCGTGTTCGCGCGTTAGTTATTTTTCCTGTGTCGCCTTGAGGATGCCGCGCAGGATGTTCACTTCTTCCTGTTGCAATGCGGCACGTGTGTACAGGCGTCGCAGGCGTGACATCAGACGCTTGGGTTGTTCCGGATTCAGAAATTCAAGTTCGATCAGCGTCTGTTCCAGATGACCATAAAAGCCTTCGATTTCATCGTGCGTGGCGGGCTTGATGCGTTTGTAAGGGTTGGGGTTGTCAGCTGGTAACGGCTCCCCCAGCAAGGCCATGCGCAATTCATAGGCCATGATCTGCACGGCAGAGGCAAGGTTGAGTGAGGAATAGTCGGGATTTGCCGGAATGTGAGCCAGATGCTGGCACAGGATAAGTTCCGCATTCGACAATCCGCTGGTCTCATTGCCGAATACCAGCGCGACATCCTGTTCGCTCGCCATGATTAGCGCGGCGGTGGTTCGAGGAGACGCGGCCTGATGCGACAGTTCGCGGCGTCGTGCCGTCATGCCGATGACTAGGCTGCAACCCGTCAGTGCCTGCTCCAGGGTGTCGCAGAGGTGGGCGGCCTCCAGAATGTCGGTGGCGCCTGCCGACATGGCGTTGGCATCCACATCAGGGAATTTCCGGGGCCGGATCAGATAAAGCTCGGACAGCCCCATGGTCTTCATGGCGCGTGCAGTGGAGCCGATATTGCCGGGATGGCTGGTTTGACAGAGGACGATGCGGATGCGATTGAGCTGGTTCAAGGTTCTAGATTCAGGGGCTAGGGGCTAGGGCCAATAGCATTATTGCACAGGCGGAGGTTATGAGCGTTCTGTTTGCCGTGATGTTGCTTATTGAAATGTTGCCATTTGAGCAAATCTGGTACCGCAGACGCTGTTTGAGGTATTCTTCTGGCTGCCCCTGCGCCAAGCCCATGACGCAGTTTGAAATTGAAGTCCGGACTGTATATAAACCCATGTTACGAATTACCGAAATAAAACTTCCGCTTGAGCATAAGCCCGGCGACATCAAGTCGGCGCTGCTGAAAAGGCTCGGGTTGGTGGATGCCGATTTGCTGGAATTTTCCATCTATAAGCGCGGGGTCGATGCGCGACGGCCTAATGCCATCTTACTGGTGTATTCGCTGGACGTGCGAGTTAACAATGAAGCCAAGTTGTTGGCGAAACTCAAGCGTGATCCGCATGTTTCTCCCGCTCCGGATACGTCCTATCATTTTGTCGCACAGGCACCGGCTGCATTGAAGGACAGACCGGTCGTGGTTGGTTTCGGTCCGGCTGGCATGTTTGCCGCCCTGATTCTTGCCCAGTCCGGTTTCAGGCCTTTGGTGTTGGAGCGCGGTCGCGCGGTGCGCGAGCGTACCCGGGATACCTTTGGTCTGTGGCGAAAGGGCGTGCTCGATCCCGAATCTAACGTGCAATTTGGCGAAGGTGGTGCCGGCACTTTTTCCGACGGCAAGCTATACAGCCAGATCAAGGACCCCAAGCATTACGGCCGCAAGGTCTTGCAGGAATTCGTTAAGGCTGGCGCACCGGAAGAGATCCTGTACGTGAGCCATCCGCACATCGGAACCTTTCGTTTGGTCGGTATGGTTGAAAAGATGCGGGCGACCATCATGGCCTTAGGGGGTGAAATCCGTTTCCAGAGCCGGGTGGAAGACATCGAAATCGATAACGGTCGCGTGCAGGGCGTGTTGCTGCAGAGCGGGGACCGCATTGCCACTCATCATCTGGTACTGGCAGTGGGTCACAGTGCGCGCGATACCTTCGAGATGATTCATCGCAAGGGCGTTTTTGTCGAAGCCAAGCCGTTCTCCATTGGTTTTCGCATCGAACATCCGCAGTCCCTGATCGATCAGGCACGGCATGGGCATAATGCGCAGCATCCCATCCTGGGGGCCGCCGATTACAAGTTGGTGCATCACGCCAGCAATGGCCGTTCGGTCTATAGCTTCTGCATGTGCCCAGGCGGTACCGTTGTCGCGGCGGCGTCCGAACCTTATTGTGTGGTGACCAATGGCATGAGCCAGTATTCGCGTAATGAGCGCAATGCCAATGCCGGCATTGTGGTCGGGATCACTCCTGAAACGGATTATCCAGGGGGGGCTCTGGCCGGTATGGAGTTACAGCGTCACTGGGAGCACCAAGCCTATTTGCTCGGTGGCAGCAATTATCAGGCACCCGGGCAACTGATCGGCGACTTTCTAGCCAAGCGGCCATCGACTCAGCTAGGCGCCGTGACGCCATCCTATACGCCCGGCGTGCATCTGACCGAACTCGACACCGCCCTGCCGGAATATGCGATTGGCGCGATACGGGAGGCCATCCCGCAATTCGCCAAGAAAATCAGGGGCTTCGACCTGGCCGATGGCGTCCTGACCGGCGTTGAAACCAGGACTTCTTCACCTATTCGCATCAAACGGGGCGACATTGATTTGCAAAGCATCAATACGCGTGGTTTATATCCCGCTGGCGAGGGCGCGGGTTATGCCGGCGGTATTCTGTCGGCAGGCGTTGATGGCATCCGGGTGGCAGAGGCTGTGGCACTGAGCCTGGTGAGCGAATAAAGGCTGGACTCGGACTGTCCCAGCGTTATTCGCCGCTTTGCCCCAGGGATTTTTCAACGATCTCGAACACGTCACGAGAAAGGCCGTCGTGGTGGCGCACGGTCTCCAGTGCGGCACGGGCGTGCCCCTGCCTGATGCTATCAAACTTTCGCCAGCGATCAAAACTGCGGGTCAGACGGGCAGCAACCAGCGGGTTGATGGCGTCAAGCCGGCAAATCTGATCGGCCAAAAATCGGTAAGCGCTGCCGTCGACGGCGTGGAAGCGCACATGGTTGTGACCGAAGGCTCGTACCAGTGAATAGACCTTGTTCGGATTGCGCAAGTCGAAAGCGGGATGATCGACCAGTCGTTCTACTTCCATCAGAGTGTCTGGCAAGCGACTGCTGGCTTGAGCCTGCAACCACTTGTCGATCACCAGGGCCTCGTCTTGCCAGCGATGAAAGAAAATGTCCAGGGCCTGCCGGCGTTCGTCCCCCTCACACTGCACTAGCGTCATCAGGCTGGCGTACTGGTCGGTCATGTTGTCGGCGCTATCGAACTGCCGTTTTGCCAGGAGTCGGGCCGCAGGGCTATTCGTTTCGCACAGGTAGCCGAGACAAAGGTTGCGTAGGGCTCGGCGAGCGGCATCGGAAGGGTTGGGCCGGTAGCCGTCACGTGGTGCCAGGCGGTCATAACAGGCCTGAAATTCCGCCCCGAGTTGGGCGGCGAGAAAGCTGCGCAGGCCGTTACGTGCGGCGTGCAGCGCGTCGGGGTCAACGACGTCAAGCTGTTCTGCCAGCGTGGCTTCGTTCGGCAGTGACAAGGCTTCGGCGGCGAAGGCCGGGTTGGCATCGGCCTCAGCCAGCACGCGAGCCGCTGCCTGGGCGAAGCTTAACGGCCAGCTTGGCGTAGCGCCGGATGCGAGCGTGGCAGTTGCGGCGAGAATCAAACGGCTGGCCAGACGCTGACCGGCTTCCCAGCGATTGAAGGGGTCGCTGTCATGCGCTAGCAGATGAGCAAGTTCCTGGTCGGTATAAGCAAAATCTAGCACGACCGGCGCCGAGAAGTTGCGCAACAACGATGGCACGGGCGCCAGCAAGACTTGTTCAAAGATGAATTCTTGCGTCTGGCTTTGCAGCGACAGTACCCGTTGCCGAGTCACGCCGTCACCGTCGTCGCCTGCCAGGTGCAGGTTCAGATCCTGCCCGTCCGGGCCGATCAGTGCGATGGTAATGGGGATGTGCCAGGGCAGATTTTTCTTCTGGCCATGCAGGGGGGCGCACGATTGCGTCAGGCTCAAGACGTAACGCTTGCCGGCCATATCGTAGTGTCCGCTGGCGTGAACGTGCGGCGTGCCGGCCTGCTCGTACCAGCGCATGAACTGGCTGAAATCGGTGCTTGAGGCATCTGCCATCGACGCCACAAATTCATCGCAGCTGACTGCCTGGCCGTCGTGCCGAGCGAAGTACAGCCCCATGCCGCGGCGGAAGGCTTGCTGGCCGATCAGGGTCTGCATCATGCGGACTACCTCAGCCCCTTTTTGATAGACGGTGGCGGTATAGAAATTGTTGATCTCGATATAGGATGACGGTCGAACCGGGTGGGCCATCGGGCCGTTGTCCTCGGGGAACTGTATGGCGCGCAGGCTGCGAACTTCGCGGATGCGAGCCACCGAGCGGTTGTGCACGTCTGCGCCGAATTCCTGGTCACGAAAGACGGTGAGTCCTTCCTTGAGTGATAACTGGAACCAGTCGCGGCAGGTCACGCGATTGCCGGTCCAGTTATGGAAATATTCGTGCGCGATCACCCGGTCGATGTTCTCGTAATCAATATCGGTGGCCACATCCGGCCGGGCCAGAACGTATTTGGTGTTGAAAATGTTGAGACCCTTGTTTTCCATGGCGCCCATGTTGAAGTCGCCAACGGCAACGATATTGTAATAATCGAGGTCGTACTCCAGGTCAAAGGTCTGCTCATCCCAGTGCATGGCTTTCTTCAGCGCCAACAGGGCATACCCGCACTGGTCGAGCTTGCCCGCCTCGGCGTAGATCGCCAGTTGAACCTTGCGGCCTGACAGGGTGCAATAACTGTCGCGCAACACGTCGAGGTCGGCGGCGACCACTGCGAACAGATAGCAAGGCTTGGGGAACGGGTCTTCCCATTTTGCCCAGTGTCTGCCGTCTGCCGCATCGCCGCTGGCGACTGGATTGCCATTGGCCAACAATTGTGGCAACTGAGTCTTGTCGGCGTGCAGGGTGACGGTATAGCGCGACATGACATCGGGGCGGTCCAGGAACCAGGTGATCCGCCGAAAGCCCTGTGCTTCGCACTGCGTGAAATAGCCATCCGCAGAGCGGTAGAGGCCCGACAGGCGAGTGTTGCCATCCGGCTGAATGCGGACCAGGGTCTGCAGACTGAAGGCGTCGGGCACAACAGGCAGCGTCAGTGTGTTGCTGCCAAGACAATAGCAGTTGGGTGCAAGGTTCAGACCATCGAGGCTTACGTCCAGCAATTCCAGTTCTTCGCCGTCGAGTACCAGGGCGGCGCTTGGCGAGTGTGCTGCCGGGTTGCGCCGCACGCACAGGCGCGCCGTCACCAGCACTTCTCCCGGCTGGAAGTTGACTTCGATATCGACTGTGTCGATCAGGAATGGGGGCGGCGCGTAATCGCTTAAGTTTATGGTTTGAACGGTGTCTTGTGTCATCTGCTTGGTCGCAATAGGAGTAAGTAAAGTTGTCTGATAGCCACGGTTGCGCGACTGACTTGCGGTTGGTTGATTTTTTCCGCGTTAAATCAGCACTTGGCGGGTTACTGCCATGAAAAGTTGAATTTCCCTCTCAAGCTCTGCATCTATCCACTCTGCAGGTCTTTTCTCCTGCGGACAGGGCAGCCTGGGGGTCGTTCCAAACAGTCGACAGATCAAGGGGCGCTCTGCGTAGACCTGGCAACCATTGGCACCCAGATACGGGCAGCTGAGGGTCTCCAGTGCCGCTTCATGTTCCTGCTCGCTCTTTTCCGGTAGTCGTGCCGCCTCTTCTGAAGACGCCGTGACCGGGCCGCAGCAGTCATGGCAGCCGGCCACACAGGCAAAGGCGGGAATATGGTTGCGGAAAAATCGGATTTTCTGGCTTTTTTTGGGCACCGGTGTCCTTTTCATGCCTGCTCGAATCGTACCATGCATTCCATCATCACCCGATGCGCGGTCACGGAAAATATGTCGACTTGTCGGCGTCGAGCGGTGGTCAGAGTACAAATATTTGTCGCCTTTGAGTTTAGCCTGCGCCTGGATGTGATAACTTCTACCGATGCAAAATATTCGACTGTCAGAGTCCTCCGTCATTGCCCTCGTTCTAGCAGCGCTTGCCGCGTTGGCACCGTTTGCCATTGACACTTATCTGCCGGCCTTCCCCTGGTTGGCGCATGATCTAGGTGCGACCACGCTGGAAATCCAGCAGAGTCTGACTTTATATCTGCTGCCTTATGCCTTGATGACCCTGTGGCACGGCGCCATCTCGGATTCCATTGGCCGTCTTGCGACCCTACGCTGGGGCTTGTTGGTATTCGCGCTGGCATCCGTTGGCTGCGCATTGGCGCCGAACGTGGAAACGCTGTGGTGCTTCCGCGTGCTACAGGGCCTCTCGGGCGGGGCGGGCAATGTAGTGTCGCGCGCCATGGTGCGAGACTTGTTCGAAGGCGTAGCGGCGCAACGCGTAATGGCGCAGGTGCAGATGATCTTCGGCCTGGCACCGGCTGTCGCGCCCATCATCGGCGGTCTGCTGCTGGGCATCCACTGGCAGGCGATCTTTCTGTTCCTGTTTCTGTACGCATTGCTGGCGTTGTGGGCGGCGTATCGCTTCCTGCCCGAAACCGTTCCACTGGAACGGCGTGTACCGCTGGTGCCGCGCCAGATTCTATGGGACTACAAGCGGATATTCAATGACCTTGAATTCATTCGGCTGGCGACGGCTTTTGGTGCCAATTTCGCTGGTTTTTTTGTCTATGTGCTGGCGGCGCCTGTTTTTCTGATAGGGCATCTGGGATTGAATGAGCATCAGTTCGGTTTCATGTTCGTGCCTACTGTGCTCGGCATGGTAGCGGGATCGGCGCTGGCGCGCCGCATGGCCGGGAGCCTCACCAACGCCGTGATTCTTCGACTGTCCTACCTTTGGATGGCGTTTGCGGTTCTGCTCAATATTGGTGTCTGCCTGTTGTTGCCGCGCGACCCATTGTTCAATATCCTGCCGATCGCGCTCTACAATATCGGCATGGCTTTTGCGATGCCGGTGCTGTCTATCGCTGCGCTGGATCGGCATCCTCGTCTGCGTGGAACGGCTGCCTCTGGCCAAGCTTTCATACAGATGCTGTTGTCAACGGTGTCGGCTGGACTGATCATCCCCTTGCTGTGGGTGTCGCCACTCGGACTGGCGCTGGGCATGGCGGCTTATCTGCTGCTAGGGTTCTTTGCTATCCGCCATGCGGCAGTCTGGCGCTAGTCTGTGATCTCCAGTGATTAAGCTTGGCTCCAACAATACTTGCCATTTTTCCTGCTCTAGTACTCGTAAAGCAAGCAATGATCCAGCCGGGAAAATGGCAAATGTCTGAGGCTGCTATGTGCATATTGTAATGGGATGGTCGCCCCTCTCGGTCAGTGGAAATATCGCATCTCCACTTTGGCACTACGATGCCGTTTTGGGTAGGGGCGACCATCCCATTACAATATGCTGTGAGGAGCCGTTTATGTTTTGAATACCATGGATTTACGGTAGAGTCGGGATGTGGCGCGGTAGCAGTAGATAGAGCTCATCTATTTCTGCCTCTTTCGTTTGGTGTGCCTAAGAAGCTTTACCGTAGCCGTCTGACAAGAACGCAGCAGGGTTCCTTGCCCTGCGATATGCCCCCCACTCAGTAGCGAAGAAGTGGATAGTCTAATAGTCGTTTTGCCCTTTGTTCGCTACGAGATATCCGCTTGCCATGAGCACGAGAAGGTAGCTCGTGAAGTAAAATCGTTCGTGGTAAGGCGCCTCTGGAAAAAGCAGGATGTGGGCAAGTATGTTACTTAAGGCTGTGAGCAAGAATAGTACTGGCCAGGCGGCGCGCCTCCTAATGCTTACCAGCAAGGAAAAAATTCCAACAAGGTTGAAAAGCAGAAAACGATGGTTGGCGGCAATCTTCTCCAGAAAGATAGTCAGAACATGAAAGTATTCGGGAGATCCGAGAGCCAGAAACATTGTACCTGGGTGTGGTTGTCTGGAAATCAGCGTGGAAAGAAGTACTTCCAGAGGGTAATTCGGCACGAGCATGGACACCAATTGCCGAACACCAATTGCCATGCCTGCTGTGGTCAGGAGCATCAAGCGGCGCTGAGGATTGATGACGGCCAGGGCCAGCAGGAATGTCATGATCGGCACTATGGCGTCAGGGCGCGCCAGTTGGGACAGCAGTAACAGGAGTGTTGCAACACCAAGTTTTTCTTTCCGTGCCAGAAGAATGGCACCCAGGAATAGTGCGCCAGAAAGGGCGTCAGGCGTTGAGGCGGCTGCCAGCAGTGTCAGGGGAAACGGGCCAATATAGGATGTCACCGTGATGAGCCCAGTTAGCCAAATAACTATCGGTACGCCCCGAGGGCAGGCCATCGCGGCGAAGAAGCTGATGAACACGAATGCCAGGGCTGAAAGGTGCGCTGTAGCGATGCCGAAATTTCCTTCCAGTTTGCCTAGCAAGAAAACACCCGCAACATAGAGCGGCTTGATGGCGTAGAAGGGAAGCTGTGCGAAAAAGGAGGAATCATCCGTGGACACGGCTTGCTTGTATGCGTCAGCTGGGCCACCACTCACGAAGTTGTCGTAATGGCCGGGAAAGGCAGTGCGTACTTCTGCCAATGCTGCCGTGCGTAATTCGTTTTCACTGTGCCCATCCCATCGCAACGCCAACGCGGTATAGGGTAATGCATCCCAATTGGCAGCGGGTTGCTGCCAGGACTGGTGAACAGAAAAAACCAGAAGACCAGCATAAATGCTGATGGACAAGATGACAGACACCCGGTGTGAAATGATCGCAATAACATAGGACACAAATATTTTAATCATCAGAGGTATGCCGCTATGATTATGAAGGATGTCAGTTCAACGATGATCCCAATATGTTGAGACCTTGGTGCAAAAAATTATTCGGGTGAAAAATTGAGAAATCAGGACAGTAAGTATCCCCCGGCAAAGCCGGGGGCTTTGCCTCAACTGCTCGTATATTACTTTCCTTCTACACTTCGGGATGAATACCACATGGTATTTTCACTCCCACT
Organism: uncultured Methylobacillus sp.; assembly: GCA_903824575.1. Taxonomy (GTDB): domain Bacteria; phylum Pseudomonadota; class Gammaproteobacteria; order Burkholderiales; family Methylophilaceae; genus CAIJXJ01. Next base: position 42,318 of record CAIJXJ010000152.1, on the reverse strand, counting down.
TCGAATGACTTAGGCTTTCAAGTTCGTCCATCTCGGTTTCTCCTTATCTTGTTTGCTTGGCGGCTCACAAGTTGAAGTTTCCCTGATGGACTCCCGTATTTGTCAAACTTTTACTGCCTCCCCGGCAGAGCCGGGGGATTTCCCGCTTACGTTAAAATAACACATCAATGTAGTGCCAAGATTTGTCTGAACCGGCCAAATTATTATTCTTGCCTGTCGGCTAACAAAGATTACTTATCGCAAAACTTATAACTAAAATCAGGCTGCTTGCAGCAATTTTTCAAACGCTGGGGCGGGTAGCGGGCGCGAAAACAGGTAGCCTTGGCCGTAGTCGCAATGCATGGCGAGCAGCAGGTTGCGTTGTTGTTCGGTTTCTATGCCCTCGGCAATGACCTTGAGATCCAGTTTGTGCGCCATGACGATCATGGCTTCGCACAGGGCGTAATCAGGGGAGGTTTCTGAGGTGAGATTCCTGATGAATGACTGGTCGATCTTGAGATAATCAATGTCGAATTTTTTGAGATAGGACAGCGCGGAATAACCGGTGCCAAAATCGTCAATCGCCACCTGGATGCCGGCATCACGAAAGCGCAGCAATTTGTTGGCGATGTTGTCGTCAGTGTTCATCAGCAGGCCTTCGGTGATTTCAATCACAATGCTGTTGCCAGGGACCTCAAGAACAGACAGCATTTCTATCCAGTCGTCGTGATTCTTGTTTTCACCCATGAACTGGACGGGAGATTTGTTGACGCTGATTTGGAATTTATCGCCCATTATCGATTGGCATGCGTGCACTTGTCGGGCTGCCTGCCTGAACACCCAGTCACCGATTTCGTGAATGGTGCCGGTATCCTCTGCGATAGGAATAAAGGCGGCGGGACTTATTGCGCCGTGTTCCGGGTGCTGCCAGCGCAACAGGGCCTCGGCCTTGTGAATGCCACCCGATGCCATGTCAATGATGGGTTGGTAATATACTTCAAACTGGCCAGCCTTCAAGGCGTAACGCAAGTCACTGGCCAGGCGCATGCGCACCCCCGCTGCCTCCTGTAGTTCTCTCGTGAAAAAGTGGAACCTGCTGCGGCCATTGTTCTTGGCTGCATACATGGCCTGGTCGGCATATTTGATCAGGTCATTGGCATTGTCGGCATCATTCGGATGTAGTGCGATGCCGATGCTAGCCGAGACGAAGGCTTCCTGGCCATCCAGCAGGAATGGACTGGACAGGCGTTCAATGATGCCGGAAGCTATGCGCTCGATGTCAGAGGGGCCATGCAACTCGGACAGGATTACGGTGAATTCGTCGCCGCCCAGACGGGCCAGGGTGTCGTAATCACGGACGCAATGCTTGATTCGACTGGCGCACTCGATTAGTAGCAAGTCACCAATGTCGTGTCCCAGGCTGTCATTGACTTCCTTGAAGCGGTCGAGGTCGAGGAATAGAAGCGCCGTGAAGGTTCCATCACGCTGTGATTTTCGGATTTCCTGTTCCAGCCGGTCATGGAACAGACGGCGATTGGGCAACTGGGTCAAATGATCATAGTTGGCTTGCGACCAAGCCTTGGCCTCTGCATTCTTTCTCTCGGTGATATCCGAGAACAGGGCAACGCGGCGGTGTACCGTACCATCCTCGTTATAGATGGTGTTAATGGAAACCCATTCGATGAATTCATGGCCATCCTTGTGCCGGTTGCAGATTTCTCCCTGCCATTGACCCGTTGCATTGAGGTCATCCCATATGGCGCCGAAAAATTCCGGGCCATGACGATTCGAACTCAGTATTTTCGGGTCTTGCCCCAGGACATCAGCCTCACTGTAACCGGTGGTACGGGTGAAGGCGGGGTTGATGGCAATGATACGGTTATGCTCGTCTGTGACCGTCATGGCCTCGCTGCTATTCTGATAAACCAGAGTGGCGAGTCGGTGCTCTTCCTGCGCTAGTTTTTGCTGCGTGATATCAATCGAGATTCCAACGTAGTGGCTGACGCGTCCGTCTTCGCCTTTGACTGCCTTGATATACAACGATTCAAGATAGTCCTGACCATTTTTGCCGCGATTCCAGACTTCACCAAACCAGCTTCCATCGCGCGTGATGTGGTCCCACATGGCGCTGTAGAAACTGGCGTCATGCCGTGGGGACTCCAGGATGCGCGTGCTTTTTCCTATCAACTCTTCGCGCGTGTAACCAAATAGTTTGGTAAAAGATGGATTGACATCGATGATGACACCTTGCCTGTCGCTAAAAACAATATTGTTATGGGAGTTGGCGAAGACACTGGCGGATAATTTGAGGGTTTCAGTATTTTTCTTGATGGTCGAAAGCATGGACTCAAGATTTGAACGCATGATGGACAAGTCATCCATCAAGGATCCGGCAGGTGCTGTCTTGCCGTCATCGCTCAGGTCGCCGGTCGAAATACGATGCACCATGGCCGCTGCAACGTCCGGGTCTCCACCCAGCGGGCGGTAAACCAGTTGTTTCATCTGCTTGTAGATCAGGGCGAGCAATAATGCGAGAAATATGGCCTCAAAAACGAAAGGTTTGAGCGTTTCATTGAGTCCGTAAAGGATGGCCTCGCGCTTGGGGTAGGCAGTCATGACCTGGTAACCCCAGGCCGGGATGCTGGATGAAACGAATTGCCAGTCCGACGGCTGGTTCCGAATCAGCGTTTCGATTCTTGACTTCGAAAGATGCGCCGAATGAAACCTGACGGTACCCTTTTCATCCAGCACAGCCTGAAATCCGGTATCTAGAAAATGGGATTTCCTCACAATGCTGTCAATTGATTGTAGATCAGCTTTATAGCCAACATACCAGGCACCCACGACGGTGCCATGGTTGTCGTGCATTGGCTCGTAGCCGGTGATATAGGGCGTGCCAAGAATATCGACGATGCCATAAAACGGCCGGTCCTGGCGCAAGGCCTTGATGGCATTTCCTTCGGGGTTTAGTAAAGTCCCGGTGCCACGCACGCCTTTGTCTGAGGTCACGTTAGTTGAGATTCGAATAAAGTCATTGCCTGACTTGGTAAATATCGTTGCCGTCCCGCCCATGATTTCCGTGACGCTATCGACCAGGGACATTTGGTTCGCCTGCAGCGTGTTGCCAAATGTAAGATTGGGCACCGTCAAGTCTCCAACTTTGACGGGTGCTGCACGATGAATGGGACCTTCTGCCTGCCCACGTTGCTTGAGCAGTGCCATCGAGGCAATGACCTCATCGCCGACCGCCTCCTCGGTGGTAGTCAGAATGTGGGACAGTTCCTGCGCCTGGTTGCGGGCGGCTTCGTTGATTTGGTGCTGCTGGCGTGAAGTTTCTTCACTAAACGTATATAAAAATCCCATCAACAACATGGTTCCGATGGGAATCAGGAATCGAAGTGAGGTGGACAACGGCCTCATGCGATAAGGTTCTAACGGTTCAGGCTGCGCTGCCATGGCTGATTGATCAGGCAACTCTCAGTTGCGCGAGCATGCCATCGGCGTCCGAACCGCTGATGTCAGGGGCGATACACAATTCCAGCACCCTGAGCCCGGCCAGGTCATCTTGATAGTCCTCCGTCTGGGCGCAGGCTCCTTTGGGGTTGAAGTTCCATTGCTGGCGTACGATTTCCCGCTGTGCTGTTCCATCATTGTCAGACCAGCGCAGGATATATTTCTGGGTGCGGGCAATATGGGTTTTCAGAAAGTATAAATGGATCCGGCTGATATGCTGCGGATGATCAAATAGGAGTCTTATGGTCTGAGTCCCGGCGGTTGCAGCGCGCCAACCAGAGCTTGAGGTAGTTTGTAGCGAGGACTCGATGGGGTGGTTGGCATCCTCCGAGCTGAGATCCACTCTGGCCAGGTGTTCCAGATTCAGCCAATTTGGAGGTGCGACTAATGTGGCGGTTGGAGTAGCGGATATTAACTGTTTAAACATTTGTAATCCCTCATCAAAACCATTATGGAAATTAAGGGGAAAGAGATCTATACCTGAAAGTCTCAATTGACCCCATTTTAGCATAGGCCTATAGGCATGTGGCTAAAAACTGGGCCTAGCGGACTCCGGATCATGTCAGGATAAACGTGTGATTATCCATGCTCTATTTGTCGTGGATCGGCACTCCGATCAGCACGAAGATCTTGATCGGCGAGGTCAAATTACAAGGATTCTGGAATACGTCGGACGTGAAAAAGGGGACAGATTTAATTCTGTCCCCTTAGAGTGGTGGGCCGGACGAGGATTAGTCCTCCAGATCAACGCGTTCGCGCAGTTCCTTGCCAGCCTTGAAGTGCGGTACATATTTCTCGGGCACCTGCACTTTGGTGCCGGTTTTGGGGTTGCGGCCGAGGCGGGGGGGGCGGTAGTTCAGACTGAAACTGCCAAACCCCCTGATCTCGATGCGTTCACCTGTTGCAAGTTTGTCGGACATGGCATCCAGAATGGCCTTGACCGACAGCTCGGCGTCTTTAACGACGAGCTGCGGGAAACGCCCTGCCAGCTTGGCAATCAACTCCGATTTGGTCATGGCGCTCACAGTCTTATTCGTTATTTTTACTGTCAAGTTTAGCCTTGAGCAATGCGCCCAAGCTGGTGGTGCCGGCAGTGCCAGTATCATTGACAGCATACTTTTGCACCGACTCGACCTCTTCAGCTGTGTCGCGGGCCTTGATCGACAGGTTGATGCTGCGGTTCTTGCGATCAACATTGATGATCTTGGCTTCGATTTCGTCGCCTTCCTTCATGTGACTGCGAACATCTTCCACCTTGTCGCGGGAGATTTCGGAAGCGCGCAGATAGCCTTCGATTTCGCCGTCCAGCGTGATGGTCGCGCCCTTGGCATCAATGCTCTTGACGGTACCCTTGACGATGCTGCCCTTGTCATTGGTGGTGGTGTAGGCATTGAACGGATCGTTGTCCAGTTGTTTGACGCCCAGCGAAATACGTTCCTTCTCGACATCGATTGCCAGCACCAGGGCTTCGACTTCGTCACCCTTCTTGAAGTTGCGGATGGCTTCTTCGCCAGTCAGGCTCCAGGACAGGTCGGACAGGTGAATCAAGCCGTCGATGCCACCGTTGAGGCCAATGAACACCCCGAAGTCGGTGATGGACTTGATCTGGCCGCGCACTTTGTCGCCACGCTTGTGACTGGCAGCAAAGTCGTCCCATGGATTGGATTTGCATTGCTTCATGCCGAGCGACAGACGACGACGATCTTCGTCTATTTCCAGAATCATGACTTCGACTTCGTCGCCCAATTGGACGATTTTTGCTGGATGCACGTTCTTGTTGGTCCAGTCCATTTCAGAAACGTGGACGAGACCCTCGATGCCCGGTTCGATTTCAACGAAAGCACCGTAGTCGGTCAGGTTGGTCACCTTGCCGAACAGGCGGGTGGTGGCGGGGTAGCGACGGGACAGATTGACCCATGGATCGTCGCCCAGTTGCTTGATGCCGAGCGATACACGGTTCTTCTCTTGATCGAATTTCAGGATCTTAGCTTCAACTTCGTCGCCTACCGTCAGCACTTCGGATGGGTGCTTGACGCGGCGCCATGCCAAGTCAGTAATGTGCAGCAGGCCGTCGATGCCACCCAGGTCCACGAAGGCACCGTAGTCAGTGATGTTTTTGACGATACCCTTGACCACTGCGCCTTCTTTCAGGTTTGACAGCAGTGCATCGCGGTCGGCGCCCATGGAAGCTTCCATCACGGCGCGGCGGGAAACCACCACGTTGTTGCGCTTGCGGTCGAGCTTTATAACCTTGAAATCCCATTCCTTGAATTCGTATGGGGTCGTGTCCTTGACCGGACGGGTGTCAACCAGAGAGCCTGGCAGGAAGGCACGGATGCCATTGACCATGACGGTGAGGCCACCCTTGACGCGACCATTGATCACACCCTTGATGATGCGACCTTCGTTCATTGCTTCTTCCAGATCCAGCCACGCAGCGAGGCGTTTGGCCTTTTCGCGCGAAAGCTTGGTGGAGCCGAAGCCATCTTCCAGAGCTTCGATGCAGACTTTGACGAAATCGCCAACGGCGACTTCGAGATCGCCGCGGTCGTTGCGGAATTCGCTGGTGGCAATGATGCTTTCGGATTTCAGGCCGGCATTGACGACGACAAAATCGTTATCAACGGAGATGACTTCAGCGGTGATTACTTCACCGGAGCGCATTTCCTGGCGGGACAGAGATTCTTCAAACAGTGCGGCAAAACTTTCCATTGTATCTATGGTGGCAGTAGACATTAAATTCGTAACCTAAAAAATCCCGCTTGGGCGGCGGGTAACATTAAAAAAACCATGAACCAGGCGGTGCATGGTACGGGATAGTACGTGTTCTAGCTTGCCGTGCTGGTCCGGTATTGATCCAGTATGGCTTGTACGGCTTGAGCTATGCTCAGATGACTTGTTTCCAGTAGCAACGCGCCGGTGCATTGTTGTAATGGCGCTACTGCGCGCTGGCTGTCGCGTTCATCGCGTAATTGCAAATCCTGCAACAAGAAGGCAAGGTTAGCATGGTTTCCTTTTTCTAACAACTGCTTATGACGGCGTTCTGCGCGAACTTCAGCCGTGGCGGTGAGGAATATTTTGGTCTGAGCCTCTGGGAAAATGACGGAGCCCATGTCGCGTCCGTCCGCTACCAACCCTGGCGTCTGGCAAAAACTGCGCTGCAACTCGACCAGCGCTTGGCGTAGGGCAGGATGTACCGCGACTTCCGATGCCCCCCGGCTGATTTCTTCCGTGCGCACAAGTGCGCTGACATCCGCCGTGTCGAGCAGAATCCGGCCGGCTTCAAAGTTAATGACCAACTGTGGCGCGAGCCGCGCCAACGCGGCCTCGTCCTGCCAGGAAATGCCGCGCCCTCTGGCTGCCAACGCCACGATGCGGTAAAGCGCGCCGGAATCGAGATAATGAAATCCCAGACGCTCCGCAACCAGCTGGGCAACGGTGCCCTTGCCGGAGGCGGAGGGGCCATCGATGGCTATTATAGGGACTAGGGGCTCGGGGCTCGGGGGGTCATATGGTGATTGACTGTTTCTGTTTTATGGATAATTTTAGATTGACATGCAACGGTTCAAACGTCACGCTTTTTCCCTAGTCCCTAGTCCCTAGTCCCTAGTCCCTAGTCCCTAGTCCCTAGTCTCTAGTCCCTAGTCTCTAGTCCCTAGTCTCTAGTCCGACTATCGACTCATATTTATCAAAATAGTCTGGAAATGTCTTGGCGACGCATCCGGGATCATTGATCGTGATTGGCACGCCGCCTAAGGACACCAGGGAAAAACACATCGCCATGCGGTGGTCATCGTAGGTATCGATGAAGGCATCGGGCGTGAGCTGTTCTGGTGGCGTGATGCGGATGTAGTCTGCGCCTTCCTCGATGACTGCGCCGACCTTGCGCAGTTCGGTCGCCATGGCGCTGATGCGGTCGGTTTCCTTGACGCGCCAGCTTGCGATATTGCGTAGGGTGGTCGTGCCGTCCGCAAAGAGGGCGACAATGGCCAATGTCATGGCGGCGTCCGGGATATGGTTGCAGTCAAGGTCCAAGGCATGCAGGCGGCCGTCAGCCCTGGCCTCGATCCAGTGATCGCCACGCGCGACTCGCGCGCCCATCAATTCCAGAGCTTCAGCGAAGCGCACGTCGCCCTGAATACTCTGCTTGCCAATGCCTTCCACCCGCACCGGCCCGCCGCCGATGGCGCCTGCCGCGAGGAAATAGGAGGCTGATGAAGCATCACCTTCCACCCAAAGCTCGCCCGGGCTGATATAGCGGCTACCTGCGGGGATGGTGAAAGCCTGCCAGTCCTCGCGCTGCACAGTGACGCCAAAACGCGCCATCAGGTTGAGCGTGATTTCAATATAGGGTTTGGAAATCAGATCACCCACGACTTCAACACGTGTTTTCATCCCGGCCAGAGGGAGTGCCATTAGCAGGGCGGTCAGAAACTGGCTGGAAACATTGCCACGGACAGAAATGGTGCCGCCCGTGATCTTGCCCGGGAATATTTCCAGCGGTGGATAACCCTCAGCGCCAAGATAACGGATGTCGGCGCCAGCCTGACGCAGGGCATCCACCAGGTCGCCAATCGGGCGCTCGTGCATGCGAGCTACGCCAGTCAGCGTGTAATGGCCGTCGGACAAGCTTAAGGCGGCAGTTAGCGGACGGAACGCGGTGCCGGCATTGCCGAGGAACAACTCGGCATCCTTTACCTTGAACGCTCCGCTCATGCCGGTGACGCGCCAGTCGTCGGGCGCGGTCTGTTCTAGCGATATGTCCAGAATCTTCAGGGCGTCAAGCATGCGCGCGGTATCGTCGGAGGCCAGCAGATCGCGGATCAGGGTGCTGCCTTGGGCTAGCGCTGCCAACAGTAGCGTGCGGTTAGAAATGCTCTTGGAGCCGGGTAACTTGATGTTGCCGGAGGCGCGGGTAACAGGTGGCAGTTTCAGTTTTTTCATGAACTATTTCTGGTTGAATTTTTCGGCCCAAGCGGTGCGAGCGTCGCGTGCGTGTTCAAACACAGTCATCAGTTGCTTGCCGTCATTGCTCTCGATCAGGCGTCGGATGTCATTGAGACGTGCCGTGTAGGCGTCGATTTCGGCCAGCATGGCATCATGATTGGCGAGGCAGATATCGCGCCACATTTCAGGTGAGCTGCCGGCGATACGGGAGAAGTCGCGGAAGCCGCCGGCGGCAAAGCCGAACAGTTGTTCGGCGTTGGGGCGGCGCGATATTTCCTCGACCAGAGCGAAAGCGAGCACGTGCGGCAGATGGCTTACTGCTGCAAATATCCGGTCATGTTGTGCTGGTGACATTAGGCTGACATTGGCGCCGCAAGCACGCCAGAATTCTGTGGCCAGATTCACCGCATCGACATCGTTTTCCGGCAGTGGTGTCAGCACCACGTTTTTGTGATCGAATAATTCGGTTCTGGCCGCCGTAACTCCGCTCTTTTCGGCACCGGCGATGGGGTGGGCGGGCACGAAACGTGAGAGGTGGTCTGCCAGATGCAAGCGTGCGGCGCTGATGACATCACCTTTGGTGCTGCCGGCATCGGTCACGATAGCGTGTGCCGGGAGATGGGGAGCGATGTCCTGCATTACTTGCGGCATGTTGCCGACTGGCATGGCGAGCAACACGAAGTCGGCATCTTTTACTGCTGCAACCGGTGTTGCTGTGGCATCGATGACGCCGAGCTTCAAGGCTTCCTGCAGTGCCTCACTAGCGCGGCCGCATCCCACGATATGGTGCGCGAGACCGGCGCGACGCGCCGCCAGCGCGATTGACCCGCCAATGAGGCCGACGCCAATGATGACCAGTTTATCGAACATGGGAAGCATGGAATTATTGCTGTTTGGACGACGCGAAGTATATCACGCGGGGCGTTCGAGATAGCTTTGGCGTTGTCAGTATCCGAGCAAACGGGCACTTTGGTAGAACACGAAGCTGACTACCCAGGCCAGGGCAAGCGACCAGAGGATGGACAGCCACATGAACGCGTTGCTCTTGGATTCGTTGCGCAGGGTGGCGATGGCAGACAGGCATGGGGTGTAGATCAGGGTAAACAGCATGAAACTAAACCCTTGCACCCAGTCCAGTTTCTGGCCAATCAGTTGCATCAGGGGGTCGCCCGAGAGGCCGTAAATCACAGCCAGCGAGCCGATCACGATTTCCTTGGCGACGAAGCCGAAAATAAGGGCGATGGCAAGCTTTCCATCGATGCCGATTGGCGTCAGGATGGGCGCCAGCGCGTTACCTATCATGCCTGCCAGCGTATAGGAACTCGCAGGCGGAACGTCGCCAGGGAAATGCGTCAACGCCCAAACCAGCACCACCCCGATGACGATGAATTTGGTGGCACGGCGCAGGAAATGGCTGACTTCATGCCAGCCTCGCATGACAATCTGACGAGTCGTCGGGAAGCGGTAGGGTGGTAATTCCAGCAGGAAGGGTTCATTGTTCTGGAATTGTCCCTTGAATAACAAAGCAGTGGTAAAAGTAGCTAGAAAACTCATTACATACAGCGCCAGCAGGATCACAGGCGCCTGATTTGGCGTGAACAGTGCGGCAATCATGAAGACGAATACCTGCAGCCGCGCCGAACACAGCGAGAAAGGAATCACCAGCATGGTGAGGAGGCGTAGGGGACGAGAGCGCATTACTCTGGTTCCCATCAACGCCGGCACGTTGCAGCCGAAACCCATCAACAGCATGACGAAGCCGCGGCCATCGAGTCCCATCTTGGCCATCAGAGCGTCAGTCAGGAAGGCTGCGCGCGACAGGTAGCCGCTGTCTTCCACCATGGTCATGACCAGGAAGAACAGAACGATCAGTGGCACGAAGGCTGCTACGGTGCCGACCCCGTTGTAGATGCCGTCCAGCAGCAGGCCGTGCAGCCAGGGCGGAGCATTTGCCAGCCAGGGTTCAAGCATTCCTCCGCGTACATACCCCAGAATCCAGGCGACACCATTTTGCAACGGTTGGCCGGCGGTGAAGATGAACTGGAACAGAACATAGAGCGCAGCAAAAAAGATGGGCAGGCCCAGCCAAGGATGCAGCACGATGCGATCAATTTTGGCCGACAATGCGTCGTTCATCTGCATCGGCATCTGTACCGACGAGGCCATGATGGCATCCATTTCACGCTCGATCAGATCATCTGTCTGGAGATGTGCACGCAGTTGTTCGGGTGCCGGATGCGGGCTGCGATTCATGGTGGCGGCCGCTGTGATGAGCGCCTCCTGACATCCCTCGCCGTATTTGGCGCTTAACATGGCTACAGGCATGCCAAGTTGTACTGACATGGACGCTACATCCACTGTCACACCGCTGCGCCTGGCTTCATCCGCCATGTTCAGGATCAGTAGCGTGGGCAACCCCAGGTTTCTTACTTGCAGTGCCAGGGATAGTTGACGGTCGAGTTGGCTGGTGTTGAGGGTCAGCATGACGAGGTCAATTTCGTTTTGCTCGATGAAGTGCCGCACCACCTGTTCGTCGTCTGAAAAGCCATGCAAGTCGTAAATGCCCGGCAAGTCAACCAGTTCCACGATATGTCCGCCCAGCAGGATTTTCGCGCTCATCAGGTCCACTGTGATGCCGGGCCAGTTTCCGACGCGCGCCGAGGCCCCCGAAATCCGGTTGAACAGGGTGGATTTGCCAGTATTCGGCATGCCAAGCAAGGCGATGCGTTTCATTTATAAACCTGTAGCTGTAGCACCCGGCACCCGGGGAAGATAAAAACCTACACGACTCGCGGAAAGTCTTGAATTTTCAAAGACAAGGAATGTTCAGGGTTCCCGTTGTGCCCCGTTAAATGCCTTGTAAATTTCATGTCGGTCGGGTGTCGGAGACCTGAATGCGGCGCGCCTCGGTTTGGCGCAGCACGACATCGGTACTGCCAACGCGCACATGCAATGGGCCGGAAAAGCTGGCGCGGCGTACCAGTTCTATTTGCCGGCCGATGCGAAATCCCATCGCCGTCATGCGCTGAAACAGCCCCTCTTCGGCATCGATGGACCTTATGGTGGCTTGCTCGCCTGAAGTCAAGCTGGTCAGTAGATTGCATTGCATGAGGATCACGCTTCCATCATCAAATGATAATGATTCCCATTATTCGTTTAATGCCTCGTTTTTGCAAGTGGGATCTTGCGCTTAATTTAAAACGGCCACTCAGGGGTGGCCGCTATTAACACGGGAGACTTTGTTATTTGGCTTTTGCCGTGGCGTTTTCGACGATCTTGGCCTTGGCGCGAAGTTCGCTCACCAGTTTGCCGAGCTGACGCTGTTGCAGATCCTGAGAAATATTGTCCTTGACCTTTTCATAGGCTGGCGGCTGGCTTGCACGGCTGTCATTGAGCTTGATTACGTGCCAGCCGAACTGGCTCTGTACCGGGGCCGTGGTGTACTTGCCTTTTTGCAGCGTGGCTACTGCATCGGCAAAAGGCTTCACCATGCCGGCAGGGGCAAACCAGCCGAGGTCACCGCCTTTTTCCTTGGAGCCGGGATCCTGAGATTTTTCCTTGGCGATCTTGGCGAAATCTTCACCCTTGTCGAGGCGTGCCACGATATCTTTCGCTTCCTGTTCGGTCTTCACCAGGATGTGCTGTGCGTTGTATTCCTTGTCACCCATCTGCACCTTCAGTTTGTCGTATTCAGCCTTGATGGTGGCTTCATCGATCGGGTTCTTCTTGACGTAATCCTGCAGATAGGTTCGCACCAGCAGTTCTCGGGTCATTAGATCATGGCTGGTCAGGTAATCGGCACGTTTGTCCATGCCGGCTTTCTGCGCCTCCTGGATCAGCAGTTCCTGGCTGATCAGCTTGTTGATGACCACGGTCTTGGCGTTGTTGTCGTCGGACTGGCCCTTGGGGGCATCTTTCAGAATGAAATCTACCAGGGATTGTTTGATTGGTTTGCCATTGACCGTTGCCGCTGCGTCGGCGGCATAGGCGGTAGGCGCCATCAGGCCGATGATGGCGATGGCGAGCAGGGTACGTTGCGTGAAAGTCATGAATCTTCCTTAGGACAGAGTTTTAAGTATTTGAATTAGGGTTCGTCCGACGCAGTGGCGCGAATGCTGAGCGCATGAATGCGGGACGGAATGAGGTCTTCAAGTGCTTGATAAACAATACGATGGCGCATTATCCGTGATTTACCGGAAAAATGCGAGCTGGTGATCGTGATGGTGAAGTGCCCGCCGCCAGTGTTGCCGGCGTGCCCCGCATGATGCGCGCTGTCGTCCTCGATCTTGAAGTGGCTGGGTTCAAGCCAGGCGAGGCGAGTTTGAATTTCTTCAGTCAGGTTCATCAGGCTGGCATGGTCTTGCGGAAAGGCTTCACGCTGACTTGGGCGAAAACACCGGCACTGACATAGGCATCCGCCGCCGCCCACGCCTCTGCTTCAGCCAGGGATGCGAATTCGGCAACGATCAGGCTGCCGCTCATGCCCGCAGGTCCAGGGTCGATACTGTCGATGGCAGGGAAGGGACCGGCTAGCAGCAAGCGGCCTTCGTTCTGTAGTTGCTGCAAGCGGGCGATATGGGCAGGCCGTGCCGACAGACGTAAGTCCAGGCTGTCGGCTACATCCTCGCCGATGATAGCGTACAGCATCACTCCACTTCCTTGATGTATTTGGATAACAGCAGGCTTTGCACGACCACGAATATCAGCATCATTGCGGTAGTGCCGAACAGTTTGAAATTGACCCAGGTATCGAGGGAATAATTGAAGGCGACATAGAGGTTGATCACGCCCAGCACAGCGAAAAATCCAGCCCAGGCATGATTGAGTATGCGCCAGATGGCATCCGGCATCTCGATTTGCTGCGCCATCATGCTGCGGATGAGATTCTTGCGCCAGAATATTTCAGCACCGAACAAGACGCAGGCAAACAGCCAGTAAAGCACGGTGGGTTTCCATTTGATGAAAGTTTCATCATGCAATAGCAGGGTGGCGCCGCCAAACACGATCACGATGACACCACTCGCAATCAGCATGCCGTCAACTTTTCCATGGCGGTATTTCACCCAGGCGATCTGTGCCAGCGTGGCAACAATCGCAGCGGTCGTGGCGGCATAAATCCCGAACAACTTGAACACCAGAAAGAACAGAATGACTGGAAACAGGTCGAAGAGAAATTTCATACGGTTCTTTAGTTTAAATGGGTGAAATGCGGCTAAAAGTTTCAGTGTGCCCGCTATTTTGCTATGATTTGTCCTGCCCCACAAGAAAACTTCAATGTCGTCCTTGATAGACCTTCATAGTCATTCCACTGTTTCAGACGGTACCCTGACTCCTGCAGAGCTGTTTCAGCATGCGTTCGAGCGTGGCATACGGGTTCTGGCACTGACTGATCATGATGATCTGGCCGGGCTGGAGGAGGCGGCTATAACGTCGCGAGACCTGGGTATGACCTTGATTAATGGCGTCGAGATTTCCGTGACTTGGAACCGCCGCACCCTCCATGTGCTCGGTTTGAAGGTGTCCTCAACGCACGCGCCGTTATTGGCAGGCCTCGCCGAGATCCGTGCTGGCCGACACGCACGCGCTGTTGGCATGGCTGCAGGCTTGGATCAGATCGGCATTGCGGGCAGTCTGGAAGGCGCATATCGCCATGCCAAGCGCGGCATCATCAGCCGTTCCCACTTCGCTCGTTATCTGGTCGAACAGGGGCATGCCAAGGATTTTTCTGCGGTATTCAAAAAATATATGGTGAAGGGCAAGCCGGGTTATTGTGAACATCGCTGGGCCTCGCTGGAGGATGCACTCGACTGGATCATTGGTAGTGGGGGTATCCCCGTGTTGGCGCACCCTGGACGTTATGATCTGGGAAAAACCAATATGCTGACCTTGCTGCATGAGTTCCGTGAACTGGGCGGCAAGGGCATCGAGGTGGTGACGGGTAGCCATACTGCGGAAATGGTGCCGCATTTCGCCCGCCTGGCGCACCAGTTCGAGTTACTGTCGTCGAGCGGGTCGGATTATCACGGCCCAGGCCAGACCTATACCGATATGGGGCGCCTGCCCGACTTGCCGCCTGGCTGTGTGCCGGTATGGCATGATTGGCCGGAAGCTGTGGCGCTCCAGTGAACCTTGAGAAATTATTTGAACCACACCCCAAGGGTACTTCTTTTTTCGGGGCGTCCCCCGTAATGGTTGATAGGTTTTAAATGTCACAATACTTCAACATTCATCCGCAAAGCCCGCAGCCGCGACTGATCAGTCAGGCGGCGGAGATCATCCGTGACGGCGGGGTGGTGGCTTATCCGACCGATTCAAGCTATGCACTCGGTTGCCGACTCGGTGACAAGGCGGCGCAGGAGCGCATTCGTGCCATACGTGGGGTCGATGAGAGCCATCATTTCACTCTGGTGTGCCGCAATCTGGCGGAAATCGCGACTTATGCAAGAATAGACAACACCCAATTCCGGCTACTGAAGGCCAATACGCCCGGCAGTTACACCTTCATCTTGCAGGCCAGCCGTGAGGTGCCGCGCCGCCTGCAACATCCCAAACGCGCAACGGTTGGTTTGCGGGTGCCGGATCATGCAGTGACGCTGGCCATGCTGGAGGAATTGAATGAACCTTTGTTGAGCGTTACCCTGCTGTTGCCGGGGGATGATGAGCCACTCAACCAGGCATGGGAAATTCGTGAGCGATTGGAGAAATTGGTGGATTTGGTGATTGACGCCGGCGCCTGTGATTTGCAGCCGACCACGGTGATCGATCTGACCGGAGAATCGCCGGTACTGACCAGGCTGGGCCGGGGTGATCCGGCACCTTTTGGATTGAATGGGGATGAATGATGCTGCTTAATTTATTGCAGGCCTTGTTGGGGCTTGATACCCCGCACCGCGTGATTGTCTATGTACTGCCAGTTATTTTCGCCATTACCGTGCATGAGGCAGCGCACGGCTATGCAGCGCGGCATTTTGGTGACATGACGGCCGCCGCGGCCGGGCGCATCAGCCTCAATCCCATGCGGCATATCGACCCCGTTGGGACCCTGTTGATTCCGGGACTGACCCTGTTGCTCGGCGGCATTCTGTTCGGCTGGGCCAAGCCGGTACCGGTCGATTTTGGCCGTCTGCGCCATCCCAAGCGTGACATGCTGTGGGTGGCGGCGGCAGGGCCCGCGTCAAATCTGGTCATGGCCCTGCTGTGGGCACTGGCGATCAAGATCTCTCCGGCCCTGCCTTCTGCCATCGCAACGCCGCTGGCCTTGATGGGGGCGGCCGGCATCATGATCAACACCGTGCTGATGGTGCTCAATCTGCTCCCATTGCCGCCACTCGATGGCGGGCGCATCGCGGTCAGCCTGCTGCCGCAACCGTGGGCGTGGCGTTTCTCGCGCATAGAACCTTATGGTTTCTTCATTCTGCTGGCTTTGATGTTTACGCATATACTGGGTGCGATTATGTGGCCGTTCATCATGACGGTCATCAATCTGATTTCATGGTTATTTTTCTAGGGCTGAAGACATGGCGGTAGAGCGCGTTTTATCGGGCATGAGGCCCACCGGCAACCTGCATCTGGGACACTATCATGGCGTCCTTAAGAACTGGACCCGGTTGCAGCACGAACATGAATGTCTGTTCTTTGTGGCGGACTGGCATGCCTTGACCACACATTACGATACGCCGCAGGTGATCGAGGAGAGCGTGTGGGAAATGGTCATTGACTGGCTGGCGGCCGGCGTTGACCCGGCCAGCGCCACCGTGTTCATCCAATCGCGTGTGCCGGAGCATGCCGAGTTGCACATGCTGCTGTCCATGATTACCCCGCTCGGTTGGCTGGAGCGCGTGCCAACCTACAAGGACCAGCAGGAGAAGCTGTCTTCCAAGGACTTATCCACCTATGGATTCCTCGGTTATCCGCTACTGCAGAGCGCGGACATCCTGATCTATCGTGCCACGCAAGTGCCGGTGGGTGCTGATCAGGTGCCCCACATCGAATTCACACGCGAGATTGCACGCCGCTTTAATCATATCTACGGTCGTGAACCGGGCTTCGAGGAAAAGGCCGAGGCCGCCATCAAAAAACTGGGCAACAAGAAGGGTGCATTGTACGAGGAGCTTAGGACGCGCTATCAGGAGAGCGGGGACGATGATGCGCTGGAAGCCGCGCGCGCCCTGATCCATGAGCAGCAGGGCCTCTCCCTAGGTGACCGCGAACGCCTGCTGGGCTTTCTGGAAGGTGGTGGCAAAATGATTTTGATCGAGCCGGAGGCGGTGCTGACCCCGGCTTCCAAAATGCCGGGGCTGGACGGGCAGAAGATGTCCAAGTCATACAACAATACCATTTCCTTACGCGAATCGCCGGATGCGATATCCAAGAAGATTCGCACCATGCCGACCGATCCGGCGCGCATTCGCCGTACCGACCCGGGTGACCCGGCCAAGTGCCCGGTTTGGCACTTGCATGAGGTCTATTCCGATGATGCAAAGCGCGAGTGGGTGAACCTAAGCTGCAGGAGTGCCGCCATTGGCTGCATCGAATGCAAGCAACCGGTAATCGATGCCGTGCTGGCCGAACTGAAGCCGATCCAGGAACGTGCTGCGCTTTACGCTGAAGATCCGACGCTGGTGAAGAACATCGTTTCCGACGGCTGCGACAAGGCCCGCCGTCAAGCCCGCGAGACCATGCGCGAAGTGCGTGAGGTAATGGGGTTGAGTTACAGCTGATGCTTCCCAAATCCAACGCTCGTATTCATGGCGAGCCCTTGTTGGATCTGCCTGTGGATCTCTACATCCCGCCGGATGCGCTGGAAGTTTATCTGGAGGCATTTGAAGGGCCACTCGACCTTTTGCTGTACCTGATCCGCAAGCACAATCTGGATATTCTCGACATCCCTATGGCGGACCTTACCGCCCAGTATATGGTTTACGTCGACAACATGCGCTCCCGCAATCTGGAACTGGCCGCCGATTATTTGCTGATGTCAGCCATGCTGATCGAGATCAAGTCGCGCATGCTCCTTCCCAAGCCTGCCGCCATTGAACAAGAAGATGATCCACGTGCCGAATTGGTACGGCGACTGCTGGAATATGAAATCATGAAGCAGGCAGCTCAAGACCTCGATGCCTTGCCGCGCGTGGGACGAGAGTTGTGGGTGGGCCATGCTGTGTTCGAACAGCTTACAGTCCAGGTTCAGCCTGGCATTGATATGGATGCCCTGCTGGCGGCGTGGCAGGATGTTTTGAAGCGAGCGAGCCACTACGGTCACCACAAGGTGAGTCGGCAGGAGTTGTCGGTGCGCGAACACATGAGTCTGATCTTGCGCCGTTTGAGTTCTGAACCGTTGCTTGAATTTTTCGCCCTGTTTGATCTGACGGAGGGTCTGCCCAAGCTGGTGGTGTGTCTGCTCGCCATTCTCGAATTGGCGCGCGAAGGGCTGGTGCGTCTGACGCAACAGGAAGCCTACTCTCCCATATACGTGCAGGCTGGCGATGCCCTCAACTGAACTGTACAGCACCGAGCATATCAAGCGCGTACTGGAAGCCGCCTTGTTGACCAGTCATGAGCCGCTGGCACTGGATGACCTTTCTCGCCTGTTCGAGGGGTCTCTGGAACGCGCCACCTTGCATATGTTGCTCGATGAACTCAAGACTGACTGGAGTCATCGCACGCTGGAATTGATTCAGGTCGCCAGTGGTTGGCGCTTCCAGGCCAGACCTGAGTATGGCGTGTTTCTCTCCCGTTTGAACCCGGAACGCAGCCAGCGCTATTCGCGTGCGATGCTGGAAACGCTGGCGATTATCGCCTACCGTCAGCCTGTTACCCGTGGCGACATCGAGGAAATTCGCGGTGTCGCGGTCAACCCCAATGCCATCAGGACATTGCAGGAGCGGGGTTGGATCGACGTAGTTGGACGTCGTGAAGTACCTGGCCGGCCGGAGTTGTTTGCCACTACCAAGGCCTTCCTGGACGACTTGAATCTGCGCTCTTTGACGGAACTGCCACCGCTGGAACGCTTTCCCCAGCGCGAAATGCCGCTGGATTTTTAGAGCACTAATGGACAGGATTAGCAGGATAAATCTCCCCCGGCACAGCGGCGGGGGAGACTTAACTTGCCTTTTTCAATAGGATTTTGGCGTTGATGACGTTTATCTGCGATCATGCGCGCTTGATCGAACAGATTGAATTTTTGGAGTTTTAGATGGTACGCCCGTTTAAGCAAGATGACAGTCCTCGCCCGGTGCGGGCAGCAGTGCCCCGCGCACAGTCGACGCAGCGACTGCACAAGCTGCTGGCGCTGGCAGGCCTCGGTTCGCGCCGCGATATGGAAGAACTGATCGCCAGCGGACGTGTCACGGTGAACGGGATTGTGGCTCAGGTCGGCGCCGGGGTGACGGTGGAGGATGTGGTCAAACTTGATCGCCGCATCCTGCGCCTGCCGTTCGAGGCCGAGTTGCCCCGTGTCCTGCTCTACCACAAGCCAGAGGGTGAGATCGTATCTCAGGATGATCCTGAAAATCGTGCCACTGTGTTCGATAAGTTGCCGAAAGTCACCGGCGGTCGCTGGGTGGCAGTAGGTCGCCTCGACATCAATACCTCAGGGCTTTTGATTTTTACTACCTCGGGCGAGATGGCCAACCATTTCATGCACCCGCGCTATGAGGTCGAACGTGTTTACGCAGTGCGCCTGATGGGGGAGTTGACCGAAGGCCAGATGCTGCAACTGAAGGAAGGCGTGCAATTGGAAGATGGCATGGCGCAGTTTGACAGCATTCAGGACAAAGGCGGCGAGGGTGCCAATCACTGGTATGAGGTCATGTTGCGTGAGGGTCGTAATCGTGAAGTGCGTCGTCTATTCGATGCGCTCGGTATGATGGTAAGTCGATTAATGCGCGTGCGCTTCGGTCCGGTCGAGTTGCCTTCGCGCCTGAAGCGCGGACAGATGATGGAATTACCGCCAAAAGAGGTCGCTGCCATGCTGGAATGGGCAGGTCTTGAGGTTGCGCGCTCGGCACAACGCTCGCAGAAGGAAACTGACAGTTTTGGCAAGACCTTTACGCCGAAGGAACGCAAACCCGCAACCCGTAAATTGTTGAATCCCGCCGCTGCCAAACCCCAAGGCGCCAGTCAAGAAAGCACCTGCAGGGCGCCGCCGCATTCACGGTGACATCATGACTCCGCCCAAGCAGCAGCGTCGCAGTGACCGTGATCGCGGTCGGGGTTAATTCGCGTCCTTAATTTCGCCAATGTCCCTGCATCCTGACGAAGAAATTTTCCATCAGACGCATGAGAGCCGTGAGGTCGTGCGCTGGCGTGAGGGCTTGTTGGTGAGTGCCATCGACCAGGTGGCGAATGAGGTGCCGGTGGCCATGGTGTATAACGGCGTCTCGCATGCTGTGATGCTGGCGACTCCGGTCAGACTTGAGTCTTTTGGTTTGGGCTTCAGCCTGACTGAGGGCATATTGCGACATCGGGGTGAACTCTACGATACGGAAGTTGTTGCGGTGCAGAGCGGCATCGAACTGCAAATGACGATCGCCCAGGAGCGTTTTGTCGAACTCAAAGACCGGCGGCGTAACCTGACTGGACGCACCGGTTGCGGTCTGTGCGGCACGGAGAGTTTGGCGCAGGTGATGCGGCCCATCATTCCGCTGCAATCCGATGTGCGCTTCACGCCGGAGTCGGTGCACGCAGCGTTGAACCGCTTGCCACAAATGCAGTCGCTGCAGGTAATTACCGGGGCGGTGCACGCGGCAGCATGGGCTAACATGGATGGCACCCTGACCCATGTTGAGGAAGATGTCGGTCGGCATAATGCGCTCGATAAGCTGATTGGAACACTGGCGCGGGAGGACGTTGATTGCTCGTCCGGCTTCGTCGTTGTAACCAGTCGAGCCAGTTATGAAATGGTGCAGAAATCCGCGTCCAGAGGCATTCCCATGCTGGTGGCGGTTTCAGCGCCGACCGCACTCGCCATCGATCTGGCGGAGCGGAGCGGCTTGACGCTGGTTGGCTTCGCGCGCGGCAACGGCCATGTCGTTTATGCTCACACGCAAAGACTGGTCGAAGCGCTGCAAACTTCATCCTGCCAGCCAGGCTAATGTGGCATTGCGAAGTCGGTTGATGGCGTCCTCAGGGTTCCAGTAACCCTCTATTTATGCATTATGGCGACATTCAAATACATTCTGATTACCCCGGCACTGGAGGGCACATTCGACGATGTGCTGGATGTTCGTTCACCCTCGGAGTTTGCCGCTGATCATCTGCCGAGGGCAATCAATCTTCCTGTGCTCAATGATGAGGAACGTGTGCGGGTAGGCACGCTTTACCTGCAGTCGCCGTTTGAGGCCCAGCGACTTGGTGCTGCCATGATTTCTCGCAACATTGCCCGGCATCTGGAAACGGTGTTGCAGCACAAGCCTAAATCCTGGCAAGCACTGATCTACTGCTGGCGTGGCGGCATGCGCAGCGGCGCAATGGCACACGTTCTGGCGCAGGTCGGTTGGCGCATCAGTTGCCTGCAAGGCGGCTACAAGACTTATCGTCGCCATGTCCTTGATGCGCTTGATGTTCTGCCGGCTCAGTTTGATTTGAGGGTGGTGTGCGGTCCGACCGGTTCCGGCAAGAGCCGTTTGCTGCAGTCGCTTGCCGCCATGGAGGCGCAAGTGCTGGATCTGGAGCAACTGTCGCAGCATCGCGGATCGCTGCTCGGCAATTTGCCCGGACAGGCACAACCTGCACAGAAAATGTTCGAGTCGCGGGTCTGGGAAGCGCTACGAGGATTCGATCTGCGGCGACCGGTGTTTGTCGAAGCGGAAAGTCGCATGATAGGCGTTTTGCGCGTGCCGGAAGCTTTGCTTGGTCGCATGCGAACCGCACCTTGCATTGCCATCGAGGCGGCGCTGCAGGCGCGGATCGAGCTTCTACTGGAAGATTACGCACACTTTCTAAGCGACCCTGACCTGCTTGGCCAACGCCTCGCGCTGTTGACCGAACTGCATGGCCATAAGATTATCGCGCACTGGAATGTGCTGGCCGGTGCCGGCCTATGGTCGGAACTGGTGCAGGAATTGCTGGAGCGTCATTACGATCCGGCCTATCGGCGCTCGTCGGAGATCAGTTTCGAGCAATTGAAACGTGCAACATTGCTGTCCATTGATCGGCTCGATCCGGCAGGAATCGATGCTGCGGCCAGGCGCTGTTTAGAAATGTGAGCTTTTGAGTGCACGAAAACTAAACCCATGATGCAGATACTAGTTTAATCGTGGCTGGCGCTTGGCTATAATTATGCTAACAAGAATAAATTTTACGATTTTGAGGTCAAGCATGCGTATTAACAGGCGCCAGTTTTTCAAGCTGAGTGCTGCGTCCCTGGGGTCTTCCAGCATTGCCGTGATGGGCTTCATGCCTGCACAGGCGCTGGCAGAGGTGCGACAGTTCAAACTGGCGCGCACCACCGAGACCCGCAATACCTGCCCGTATTGCTCAGTGGCCTGCGGACTCATCCTATACAGTCTCGGCGACAAGGCGAAGAACGCCAAGTCGCAGATCATACACATAGAGGGCGACCCGGATCATCCGGTGAGTCGCGGCAGCCTGTGCCCTAAAGGATCAGCTCTGCTGGAATTTGTCCACAGCAAATCCCGCCTCACCATGCCTGAATATCGTGCGCCGGGAAGCAATACCTGGCAGCGCGTTTCCTGGGAATGGACGATGGCGCGCATCGCACGATTGATGAAGGAAGATCGCGATAAAAATTTCGTCGCAAAAAATGCCAAAGGTGAGACCGTTAACCGCTGGGTCACGCTCTCTTTTCTTGCTGCTTCCGCTGCATCGAATGAGGTAGGGTATCTGACCAATAAGATTGTACGTGCACTGGGTCTCGTCATGATCGACAGCCAGGCACGTGTGTGCCATGCCCCAACAGTTTCAGCGTTAGCTTCGACCTTCGGGCGTGGTGCGATGACCAACACCTGGATGGACATCAAGAATGCCAATGTCATTCTGGTGATGGGGGGGAATGCTGCCGAGGCCCACCCGGTCGGTTTCAAGTGGGCCATCGAAGCCAAGGCGCACAATAAGGCAAAGTTGATCGTGGTCGATCCACGTTTTAACCGCACAGCATCGGTCGCCGATTACTATGCGCCGATTCGTAGCGGCACTGACATTGCGTTCTTGAGCGGTGTCATCCATTACTTGCTTGAACACGGTGCAATCAATGCTGAATACGTGCGGTCTTATACCAATGCGTCATTCATTGTGCGCGATGATTTTTCTTTCGACGAAGGCCTGTTCAGTGGCTTTGACGAAAGTAAACTCGAAAATCGCTATGACCGGAGCACTTGGGGTTACGAGCTGGACCACGACGGTTTTGCCAAGGTTGACGAAACACTCCAACATCCCCGTTGCGTGTTCAACCTGCTCAAGCACCACGTGTCGCGCTACACACCAGATATCGTCAGCAACATCACAGGAACACCAAAGGAACAATTCCTGAAGATTTGCGAGATGATCGCATCGACTTCAGTGCCGGATCGCACCTTAACCAGCCTCTACGCGCTGGGCTGGACACACCACTCGGTTGGTGCACAGAACATCCGTTGCATGGCTATGATTCAACTGTTACTCGGCAATATGGGCATGTCTGGAGGTGGGGTGAATGCCTTGCGTGGCCACTCCAATATTCAGGGCCTGAGTGATCTTGGTTTGTTAACTGACATGTTGCCTGGGTATTTGACCCTGCCGAAAGATGGTGAAATTACACGTGCTGCCTATTTGGAAAAGCGGGCACTCAAGCCGTTGCGCCCCGGACAGATGAGCTACTGGCAAAACTACTCCAAGTTCCATACCAGCCTGATGAAAGCCTGGTATGGACCGGCCGCGAACAAGGACAATGACTACGCCTATGACTGGTTGCCAAAGCTGGATAAATCCTATGACAGCTTGCGCATGTTTGACATGATGTTTGAGGGAAAAATCAATGGCTTCGTCTGTCAAGGATTCAATCCTCTGGCTTCGTATCCAGACAAAGCCAAGGTGACTAAAGCGCTTTCTAATCTCAAGTTCATGGTGGTGATGGATCCACTGGCCACCGAGACCTCCGAATTCTGGATGAATTACGGCGAGCATAACGATGTGGATTCGTCGAAAATCCAGACCGAAGTGTTTCGCCTGCCGACGACCTGTTTTGCTGAAGAAGATGGCTCTCTGGTTAATAGTTCTCGCTGGCTGCAATGGCACTCAAAAGGCGCAGATGCACCAGGGGAGGCGCGTAATGACATTCAGATTCTGTCCGAGCTATTCCTGACACTGCGCGACATGTACGCCAAGGAGGGTGGAGCTTTCTCTGATCCGATTCAGCACCTTCACTGGCCATATCGCCACGCAATGGAGCCAACGCCTGAAGAACTGGCGAAGGAATATAACGGATACGCACTGGACGACATCCCGGATCCTGCCGACAAGACTCGTGTGTTGTTCAAGAAAGGCCAGCAGTTGTCCAGTTTTTCCCAGCTGGCGGATGACGGAACAACTGCCTCCGGCAACTGGATTTTTTGTGGTTGCTGGACAGAGGCCGGCAATCAAATGGCCCGCCGTGACAATAGCGATCCTTCCGGTATCGGTCTCGCACCGAATTGGGCCTGGTCCTGGCCGGCAAATCGTCGCATCCTCTACAACCGTGCCTCATGCGACCCGACTGGCCGCCCTTGGGATGCCAATCGCAAGTTGCTGGAGTGGGATGGCGCCAAGTGGACCGGCCCGGATGTGGCCGATTTCAAGTTCGATGTGGCGCCAGGCAGTGAGATGTCGCCCTTTATCATGAACGCAGAAGGCGTAGGCCGTCTGTTCTCGGCTGACAAACTGGCGGAAGGCCCGTTTCCAGAACATTACGAACCCTTCGAGAGTCCAATCGGGACAAATCCGCTGCATCCAAAGGTCATCTCTAATCCTGGCGCGCGAATTTTCCCGCAAGACCGGAAGAATCTTGGCACGCATGATGCCTATCCTTATGTGGGTACAACCTACCGGCTGACCGAAATGTTCAGCTCCTGGACCAGCCATAACCATATCAATGCTTCGTTGCAACCGGAACAGTTCATTGAAATCGGTGAAGTCCTGGCAAAAGAAAAAAATATCAGCAATGGTGAGCGCGTTGTGGTCAGTTCCAATCGAGGCTACATTAAGGCAGTTGCCATGGTCACTAAACGGATCAAGGCATTGCAAGTCAATGGCCGCACGGTACATCAGATCGGAATCCCTTATCACTGGGGCTTCAAGGGGGCAACCAAAAAGGGTTATCTGGCCAATGCGCTGACGCCTTACGTGGGTGATGCTAATACTCAAACCCCTGAGTACAAGACTTTTCTGGTTAATGTAGAAAAGGACACTGGCTCTCCGGTCAAGCACCAGAACGATGTCGCAAAAAGCAATACAGCAAGCGCTGTTGACCTGGGCCGGCGCGGCTGGCTGTTCGGCCGCAACAAGGGGGAGGTTTAATCATGGCGCTGCAATCGCTCGATATCTGGCGCCGCTCTGCCACTACTACGGAGCCGCCGCAGCAACGCGTCGCGATGGAAGTCGCCAAGCTGATCGACGTCACCAAATGCATAGGTTGCAAGGCCTGTCAGTCGGCTTGTCAGGAATGGAATGATCTGCGCGAGGAGGTTGGTATCAATGTCGGTTCTTATCAGAATCCGCACGACCTGACTGCCAATAGCTGGACCTTGATGCGTTTCGCCGAGACCGAGGCCAACGGCCACTTTGAATGGCTTATTCGGAAGGATGGCTGCATGCATTGCGCCGATCCGGGTTGCCTTAAGGCTTGCCCATCGCCCGGCGCCATCATCCAATACAAGAACGGTATCGTCGATTTCGCTGAAGAAAACTGTATCGGCTGCGGCTATTGCATCAAGGGTTGTCCGTTCAATGTTCCCCGCCTGTCGGAAAAAGATAGCAAGGTGTACAAGTGCACCCTCTGCTCCGATCGCGTCGCGGTTGGACTTGAGCCTGCCTGCATCAAGGCTTGCCCGACGCAGGCGCTGGTGTTTGGCAGCAAGGAGGATATGAAGGATCACGCGGCCGGGCGCATTGCCGAACTGAAGGAGCGAGGCTTCGACAATGCCGGTCTATATGATCCGCAAGGGGTGGGCGGCACGCATGTGATGTACGTGCTGCATCACGCCGACCAACCGGAACTGTACAGCGATTTGCCAAAGGATCCTCATATCAGCCCCATGGTGGCTCTGTGGAAAGGCGTCACCAAGCCCTTGGCCTTGCTGGCCATGGCGGGCGCAGTGCTGGGTGGTTTCTTCCATTACATCGGCATTGGGCCCAATGAGGTCGAGGAAGAAGAGGAAGTGTCATGAGCGCACATAAGAGCCAATACATAGAGCGCTATAACACGGCAGAGCGCCTCAATCACTGGGTGACAGCCATTACCTTCATCCTGCTGATTCTGTCCGGGTTTTCCTTGTTTCACCCGGCACTGTTCTGGCTCACCAACCTGTTCGGTGGCGGGCCGTGGACGCGCATACTGCATCCATTTATCGGGGTCGTGATGTTCGGCTCATTTGCCAGCCTCGCACTGCGCTTCTGGCATCACAATATTTTGAGTAAAAATGACATCCAGTGGTTGAAGCAGATTCCGGACGTGATCCAGAATTTCGAGGATAGACTGCCGGAAGTGGATCGCTATAACGCCGGTCAGAAGCTGCTGTTCTGGACTATGATTGCGACCATCCCGACGCTGTTCATCACCGGCATCATCATCTGGCAACCGTGGTTCACGCCTTGGTTTCCGCGCAATGTCGACCGTTTCGCTGTCTTGCTGCACGCGCTGTGCGCTTTCATCATGAGTACCGGCATCATCGTCCACGTGTATGCGGCAATCTGGGTGAAGGGCACCATGCGCGCCATGGTGCGTGGCACGGTGGAGCGAGCTTGGGTGAAGAAACATCATCCCGGCTGGTATAAGCGACTCGAGCAAGGCCGGGATCATTGATGACCCAGCCTCGGGAACCTATTCCCATCAGAGCGACCGAGGCCCCTTACCTGTTGCTGCCGGATTCGGCGAGTCTGTTCCTTGATCGCGCGTTGCGCTTGCAGAGTCTTGCGCCCGGAGAGGTGCTGGAAGATTATCTGCGCTTCATGGCAGAACTGAGCCATGCCCAACACCGCGCACTAGCGACATTCCCTGCGCTCAGCCAGCCTGAGGTCGAAGCCGGACAGCCACCTCTGGCAATCGGCGCCTTCATGCTTGATCCGGCCTGGCAACAGGTGTTCTTTGCTATCCTTGATGAAGTCTCTACCAAGGCCCCGCCGGATTTCGCCACCCATCTGAAATTATTAAAAACAGCATCAGGCACCGATCTGGACGGCTGGGCACAAGCCTATCTGGTCGGGGATGCTGCAGATTGCGACCTGGGCGTGCTGACCATGGTGGTGGCCAGCTTGCAGGTGTATTGGACGGCGCTGACTCGAAATCTCCACGGCGTGTCGATTAAATCTTCTCAGGCAGGGCAGGCGACTTGTCCGGTATGCAACTCACCGCCCGTGGGCAGTCTCGTGTCCTCGGGCACTGCCGGGCTGCGTTACCTGTGTTGTTCCTTGTGTTCGTCTCAGTGGAACCTGGAGCGCATCCACTGCGTCAACTGCGGGGAAAGCCAGTCGGTGTTCTACTACGATATCGAAGGTTCTGACGGGTCGGTTCAGGCCGAATGTTGCGACGCTTGCCATAGTTACAGCAAGATCCTGCACCTGGAGAAGAATCCGTCATTTGACATGGTCGCGGATGACGTGGCGACCATGGCTCTGGACGTTCTGGTTGGTGAGGCGGGTTATCAGCGTTACGGGATGAATCCATTTTTGCTCACCGGGCCTGAGTCGGTGCCTGGACACAGAGAATTTGGGATGGACGAGTAGTGCGTCAATAAGCGCAGCGCATTGCGCCGGATCTATTACGGCGCAATGCCTTTCAGTTATTGCGCCCTACGGATTGGCTGAAACTTTGAATCCGCCAGTTTTTTTAGAGCAGTTGTTCTCGCGTCAGCAGGAACACGAACTGGTCACCGGCAGATACTTCCAGCCAGGTGAAGGGGAGTTTCGGGTAAGCGGCTTCCAGAACATCGCGGTTGTGGCCGATTTCAACCACCAGCAGCCCGCCCGGATGGAGATGCTCGGCGGCGTTTCTGAGCAGCGCATGGGTGTGGTCCAGTCCGTCCTCGCCACTGGCCAAGGCGAGGCTCGGTTCCTGAAGGTACTCTTGCGGCAGCATCGCCATGGATGGCGCATCGACGTAGGGCGGGTTGCTGATGATGAGGTCATAGTGCTTGCCTTGTAACGCTGCCAGCATGTCGGAGGCAATGGCATGCACCTGATCTATTAGTCCGTAGTCGCTTATATTCTTGCGTGCCACAGTCAGAGCACCTTCTGAAATGTCGATGGCATCCACATCTGCGTTTGGAAATGCCAGTGCTGACAGGATGGCGAGACAACCGCTACCGGTGCAGATGTCGGCCACGCTGACGACTTCTTCTGCATTTTCTACCCACGGTGCCAGTTGTTCGCGTAGCAGTTCTGCGATAAAAGAGCGTGGAACGATCACGCGTTCATCGACATAGAACTTGAATTCGCCGAGCCAAGCCTCGTGAACCAGATAAGCGGTTGGTATGCGTTCGGTGATACGGCGTTCGATCAGATGGCCCAAATGTTTCTGTTCTTCGGCTGTTAGTCTGGCATCGAGGAAATTGTTCATTGTGTCCTGCGGCAGGTGCAGCGCCGCCAAGATTAGCCAGACTGCCTCATCGAAGCTGTTCTGCGTGCCGTGACCGAACACGATGCCGGATTCTTCAAAGCGGCTGACGGCAAAGCGCAACCAGTCGCGGATGGTGTGAAGTTCCTGAAGATGCGGCACTGGGGACTGGGGACTGGGGACTGGGATGGTCATGTGGTTTTTTTGATTATTTCTTTTGATTATTTCTGTTGATGAGTAATTTAGATTGACATGCAATAGTGCATAGCATCACGCTTTTCCCTAGCCCCTAGCCCCTAGCCCCTAGCCCCTAGCCCCTAGCCCCTAGCCCCTAGCAGTTTTTCCAGCGTCAGTCGATAAGTGTCCTTGAGTGGGTCGATGTCTGCCACGCCCACGCATTCATTGATCTTGTGGATGGTGGCGTTGAGCGGCCCAAATTCGATCAGTTGCGGGCAGATGTCGGCGATGAAGCGGCCGTCCGAGGTGCCGCCCGAGGTCGACAGCTCTGGCGTGACCCCATAGGACTCGAAGATGGCTTCGGAAATGGCGTTTGACAGGCTACCCTTTGGAGTCAGGTAAGGCTTGCCGGAGAGTTCCCACTCCAGATCGTATTCCAGCTGATGCTGGTCCAAAATGGCATGCACGCGGTCTTTCAGGCTTTGCTCGGTGCTGGCAGTAGAGAAACGGAAATTGAACAGGATTAAGGCGTGCCCCGGCACTACATTGGTGGCTCCGGTACCGCTCGTGAAGTTTGAAATTTGCCAGGAAGTCGGCGGGAAGTATTCGTTGCCTTGATCCCAGACCGTGGTCGCAAGATCGGCCACGGCCGGTGCCACCAGATGGATCGGGTTTTTAACCAGATGCGGATAGGCGATATGGCCTTGGACGCCTTTGACCGTCAGTGTTCCCGAGAGCGAGCCGCGCCGGCCGTTCTTGATCATGTCACCCACCACCTTGTTGGAGGTGGGTTCACCAACGATGCAATAGTCGATCAGCTCGTTGCGTTGTTTCAATAACTCGACCACCTTGACTGTGCCGTCCACGGCAATGCCTTCTTCGTCCGACGTGATCAGGAGTCCAATGGAGCCTGGATGATCAGGATGTTTTTTCAGGAACTCCTCGGCTGCGACGACGAAAGCGGCAATGGACGTTTTCATGTCGGCGGCTCCTCGTCCATACAGCATGCCATCCCTTAGGGTGGGTGTGAATGGCGGGCTTATCCATTGCTCATGCGGGCCGGTTGGCACTACATCGGTGTGGCCGGCGAACACCAGCAGCGGATTTGCGGAGCCACGTCGTGCCCAGAAATTGTCAACGCTGCCGAAGCGCATGCGCTCGATGGTGAAACCAAGATTTTCCAGGCGGGCGATTAGAATCTCCTGGCAACCTAGGTCGTCCGGGGTCAGGGAGGCTCTGGATATTAAAGCCGTGGCGAGTTCGAGGGTGGGGCTCATTTGAATAGTCTCTCGTAATCGGCTTCGTTAAAGCCAGTCGCCACTACTTTTTCGTCTTGTTCCAACACTGGTCGCCGGATGACATTCGGCTTTTCCAGCATCAGGGCCATCGCCGAGGCATCATCTACGATGCCTGCCTTGACGGCATCAGGCAATTGGGCCCAGGTTGGTCCGGTCTTTTTCAGCAGCCTCTGCCAACCGATCTGCTGCAACCAGAGCCTGAGCAAAGATTCAGACAGGGGGTTTTTCTTGTAGTCAATGAAATCATAAGCGATCCCCTGATTTTCAAGAAATTGACGCGCCTTTTTTACCGTGCCGCAGTTTGGAATACCATAAAGTTTCATTTGAAATCTTATCCCACGGTGATCAATTTAAGGTGTTAAGGGTTTTCCCTTAGTCCTTGGTTAAAATCGTTAAATCCCGCGTAGCAGCTCGTTGATGCCAACCTTGCCCAGCGTCTTGGCATCGACCTTCTTGACGATGACTGCACAATAAAGGCTGTAGCTACCGTCCTTCGAAGGCAGGTTGCCGCTGACCACGACGGATCCAGCAGGCACACGGCCGTAGGTCACTTCGCCGGTTTCACGATCGTAGATCTTGGTGGATTGGCCGATGTAGACCCCCATGGAAATGACCACATTGTCTTCCACGATCACGCCTTCGACCACTTCGGAGCGGGCGCCGATGAAGCAGTTGTCGCCGATGATGGTGGGTCCGGCCTGCACCGGTTCGAGTACGCCGCCAATGCCGACGCCGCCTGAGAGATGCACGTTCTTGCCGATCTGGGCGCAGGAGCCGACAGTGGCCCAGGTGTCGACCATGGTGCCTTCATCAACGAAGGCGCCGATGTTGACATAGGATGGCATCAGCACCACGTTCCGGCCGATGAAGGAGCCGCGTCGCACGATGGCGTTGGGTACCACGCGAAAACCGCCGGCCTTGAAGTCAGCCTCGCTGTAATTGGCGAACTTGGGAGGTACTTTGTCGAAATATCTGGTCACGCCATCATCCATCAGAACGTTTTCTTCCAGACGGAAAGACAGCAGCACCGCTTTCTTGATCCACTGATGGGTGATCCACTGGGAGTCGATCTTCTCGGCCACGCGCAGGCGGCCGGCATCGAGCTCCTCCAGCACGCCGAAAACGGCATCCTTGACCGACTTCTCGGCGTTGGCAGGGTTGATGTCGGTACGGCGATCGAAGGCATCTTCGATGATGGGTTGCAAGTCTTGCATGGGTTATCCTCGAGCTTAAGGCTTGGAAAAAGGCGTGATTTTACATGGCTACGGCGGGTTCGTCAGCGATTGCGTCATTCCTTGAACTGGCGAATCTTTTCCAGATCGTGGCGGAAGGCTTCGGCATCCCCGTATTCCGTGAAATTCTTGTAATGTGAATGTGCCGCCAAGGTGCGTCTGGCATGCTTGATCGGGCACCAGTACTGTTCGGTGCGGGCCACGATTTCACTTATGTAGGAGAGCAGGCCAGTGCCGTAGGAGCAATAGGCACAGTTCACCATTTCCAGCAGGTTGAGATAGGCCAGATGCTGGCGATCATAGAAAAAATGATCGTGGCGCCTGACCTTGGGGATCTTGAGCAGAGGAAAACAGACGGCATGATACAGGCTGCCTAGAACATCGAGCAGCAGCAGCACCGGTAACAGGATCCAGATGAATGGCGCACATAGCACGTGGACAGGCCGGGGCAGCAGGGCGTAGCGGAACAGGTTTATTTTGAGCCGACGATGCAGTGACAAGGCGTCCTGGTCGAAACGGATTTTGGAATCGACCAGGCGGTAGCGTATGTTTGCGCGCGCGAGGGACAATTCGGTTTCCAGTTCCTGTTCCAGAGCCTTCATGCGCCCAACAATTTCGTTGATTCTCTTGTTCATGTGGCCTCTTTGTAGGAACAGGGGCCGGAATGCCCTTAGGGATGCTGCTATTCTGACATCAATCAGCCCGGTCTGGTTTTTGCCGCTTCATACAGTGGCAGAACGGTCGGGATCAGGGCATCGAGCTCCTTGATGCGTGAGTCGTCAGTGGGGTGGGTGCTGAGGAACTCGGGCGGCTTCTTAGCGGCATGAGCACCCATCTTGCGCCATAGACTGACAGCGGCATGCGGGTCGAAACCGGCGCGGGCGGCCAATTCCAGCCCCATGCGGTCGGCTTCACGCTCCTGTTCGCGGCTGTGTGGCAGGGTCAGCGCCACGGCTGTCACTGCCGAGCCAATTTTCAGGGTGGTTGCAGCATTGTCACGGCTATCAGAGCTGATACCGACGATGGCAGCGATTCCCAGCAGGCCGATTTTTTGCAGATAGGCTTCCGACATGCGCTCGCGTCCGTGTTCGCGCAAGGCGTGGGAGATTTCATGGCCCATGACTGCGGCCAGTTCGTCATCCGTCGTGTTCAGTTGCTCCATCAGGCCGGTATAGACCATGATCTTGCCACCTGGCATGCAATAGGCGTTGAGCTCGGAACTGCCTTCCACATTGACTTCCCATTTCCAGTTGGCGGCATCCGGCCGAAATGCCTTGGTTTGATTGATCAGGCGCTTGGCAATGGTACGCACGCGCTCGGTTTGCTGCGGGTTGGGGTTGAGCGTCTTTTTGCCATCAGCAGTTTTCAGCGTTTGCACATAGCTTTGTGACGCCATGCTGTCCACCTGCTTGGTGGACAACATCATGAACTGTTTGCGCTGCACGCCCACCGCCCCGGATTGGGTGGTCTGCGTGTTGGCGCAACTGGCGAGCAAGAGCAGCGCGGCCAGTGCTGGTAGTAGTTTCTTCACGTTAAAGATCCAAGCTTACTTGCCGTGTTCGGCATCGACAGGTGGCGACATTTTGGAATGCTTGTCATGTTTTGTAGACTTCTTGCCGTGCTGGTGGCGGCAACATTTGTGGCGTGCACAGGCATTCACTTCTTGGCTTGAAAGTGTGCCGTCATGGTCGGTGTCCAGTTCATCGAAATTTCGATTGTTTAGGGATTTTGCCTCTTCTGGATCAAGTGTGCCGTCATGGTCGGTGTCAGCTTGTTCGAAACTTTTCTTGTCGTGCCTCTGGCAGTGATTGCCTGTGTCGTCGTCATGGGCCAAAACGGGCTGATTCATACCAAGGCCAAGGGTTGCGATAAAAAGGGCGGTGAGCAGCTTGTTCATGATGGAAATCTCCTTATGATTGAATGATGAAATGGGATAACGCCGTGTCAGTCGAAACTTAAAGTGTGACTTGAGCGCCTAGTTCGACCACCCGGTTGGGTGGAAGTTTGAAGTAATTGGTGACGCTGTCGGCGTTTCTGAACATGGTGATGAACAGTCTCTCGCGCCAGTACGACATTTCGGAGTCCAGTTTCGGAATCAGGGTTTCTTTGCCGATGAAGAACGAGGTGTCCATCATGTCCAGTTCAAGCCCGAACTTGCTGCAGGTTTTCAATTCCCGAGGCAGGTCCGGTTCGTCCTTAAAGCCGTAGCTGATTTCGACCCGGAAAAAGCCGGCGGGCAGGTGTTGCACAATCAGGCGCTCATGCTCGGGGACGTGAGGGATGTCTTCGATCTTGACCTTGGCTAGCACGACTTGTTCGTGCAACACCTTGTTGTGCTTGAGATTGTGCAGCATGGCATGTGGAACAAAGGCGGTGTTGGGGGTCATGAAGACGCTAGTGCCTTGCACGCGCATGGCAGAGTCGCCAGCTATTGCCTGGATGAACGGCCCCAGCGCCATGGCCTCGTCTGCCAGTCGTTTGTAGAGCAGGGCGCGACCACTGCGCCAGGTCGTCATCAGGGTAAAGATCACCACACCGATCAGCAGCGGGAACCAGCCACCGGCAGGAATCTTCAGCATATTGGCACCGAAGAAGGCGAGATCGATGGTGATGAAGACAGACGCCAGTGCCAAGGTACGGGCCCAGTTCCAGTTCCAGACGCTATGGAATACCAAGGCGGCGAGCAAGGTGGTGATTACCATGTCACCGGTGACGGCGATGCCGTAGGCGGCCGCCAGATTGGATGAGGAGCCAAAACCCAGCACCAGGGCCATCACCATCACCATCAGTCCCCAGTTGATGCGCGGCATATAGATCTGCCCTTCTTCGCTCTCCGAGGTGTGCTGCACCAGCATGCGTGGCATGTATCCCAGTTGCAAGGCTTGGCGAGAGATTGAAAATGCACCGGAGATCACCGCCTGCGATGCGATCACGGTGGAAAGGGTCGCCAGTGCCACCAGTGGATACAGTGCCCAGTCAGGCGCAAGCAAATAAAACGGGTTTTTGATGGCGAGCGGGTCACTGAGAATCAGCGCGCCCTGGCCGAAGTAATTCAGGATCAGCGCCGGCAGCACGAAGCAAAACCAGGCCAACCGGATTGGTCTGCGGCCAAAGTGGCCCATGTCGGCGTAGAGCGCTTCGCCACCCGTCACCGCCAGCACCACAGCGCCCAGGGCGACGAAAGCCAGCCAGTGATTGCCGGTGAAGAAGTGCACGGCGTAAATGGGGTTGGCCGCGTGTAATACAGTCGGGTAACGCAGGATGTTGGCGGTGCCCATGAGTCCCAGGGCGCTGAACCACAGCAGCATGACCGGGCCGAATAATTTGCCTACGATGGCCGTGCCCTGATGCTGCATCCAGAACAGGCCGAACAACACGGTCAGCGTGACCGGGATAATTACGCCGTGCATGTCGGGCGCAGCGATTTCTATGCCCTCCACTGCCGACAGCACGGAAATTGCCGGGGTGATCATGCCGTCAGCAAAGAACATGCAGGCGCCGATGATACCGGCATACATGATGAATTTCTGTTTCCCCGGATGGTTGCCGGCCTGCTGGCTGGCCAGCGCGATCAGGGCCATGATGCCGCCTTCGCCGCGGTTGTCGGCGCGCATCACGAAGGCGACATATTTGATCGTGACGACCATGATCAACGCCCACAGGATGAGGGACAGTACGCCCATAACGTTCTCCGGTGTTACCGGGATCGGGTGGTGGCTGGCAAAGACCTCATGCAGGGTGTACAGCGGGCTGGTGCCGATGTCGCCGAACACCACGCCTAGCGCGGCTAGTGAAAGAGCGGCAAGGCGGGATTTTGGCGGCTGATGGGAGGAATCCATGCAACTTTTCGACATTGAAGAAACGTCATTCTACCCAATGTTTGACGGTGACGGGCTTTATCCCGAATAGAGGATTGAAGGGCGAGTTAAAATTCAAGTGGTTCATAGGGTGGAGACTACGCTGGCCGAGGCCTCGCCTTTAGCGAAAGTCAGTCGCAGACACTCGCCGGCTTGTAATTGACCTGAGTTGGTAACGACTTTTCCATCCATGGTTTGTACCAGGCTGTAACCGCGCTCCAGTACGGCATGGGGATTCAAGTGCGTGAGACTCTGCTGCAAACGCTGCAATTTCTGCTGTTGTTGGGTCAGGCTTTGCATCATTGCGCGCTTGAGCCGAACCGCCAGTTGTTCAAGATGGGTTTTGCGATGTTCGAGTTGCTGCATCGGGGATAGCAGGCGACGCGCCAGGTAGTCCAGTTGCTGGCTGCGTCCATCGAGCAGCTTACGCATTTGTCGATGCGTCAACAATTGAAGTTGCGCGATGTGGTGCAGCAGGGAGGCGCGCTCCGGTGCGACCATCTCGGCGGCTGCCGTCGGCGTCGGCGCACGACGGTCGGCAACAAAATCGGCGATGGTGAAATCAGTTTCGTGGCCAATGCCGCAGACGACCGGCATCTGGGCGGCGCAAATGGCGCGCGCCACGATCTCTTCGTTGAATTGCCACAGGTCTTCCATGCTGCCGCCACCCCGGCATACAATCAGCACATCGCATTCGGCGCGTGAACTGGCGCTGTTGATGGCGCTTGCAATTTTCAGTGCGGCGCCCCTGCCCTGCACCGGAGTGGGGTAAATGATGATGGGAATGGTGGGCATGCGGCGGTCCAGGGTGGTCAGTACATCGCGTAATGCCGCAGCGTCTGGGGAGGTGACGATGCCGATACGGCGAGGCAGGGTTGGCAGAGGCCTTTTTCTGGCAGCATCGAACAGTCCTTCCTGTTCCAGTCTGGCCTTCAGCCGTTCGAACGCCTCGAACAGTGCGCCGAGGCCCGCCTTCTGTAGACCCTCGATAGTCAACTGAAACTCCCCACGCGCTTCGTACAGCGTGACCAGCGCTCGTGCTTCGACAGAATCGCCTTCCTTTGGCGCCCAATCGAGACTGGCGTTGCGGTTTCTGAACATGACGCAGCGCACCTGAGTTCGTGTGTCTTTCAGCGAAAAATACCAGTGGCCGGAGGCTGCGCGCGACAGGTTGGAAATCTCCCCTGCCACCCAGAACAGCGGGAAACTTTGTTCCAATACTTCCCGGGCCAGGCGGTTGAGATCGCTGACGGAGAAGATGGGTGGGTTTTGCATGTCGGCCATCTGCCATGTAATCCGTTACAATATGAAGGCAAATTATAGAAGGTTTTTATATGCTTAATAGAATTCTCAGTCATCGTGCCGGCTATTTTCTCGGTTTTATCGCCAGCTTTGGCCTGATCGCGTTCGGGCTTTATATCCAGGTCAAACACAATCTCGAACCTTGCCCGCTGTGCATCTTCCAGCGCATTGCCTTCATGTCGGCGGGCGTATTGTTTTTGCTTGCGGCCCTGCACAATCCGCGTGGATTGTGGGTGCGTGTCCATGCAGGCTTGCAGGTGCTGGCATCGTTGGTGGGGGCCGGGATCGCCATACGCCATATCTGGATTCAGAGCCATGCTGATGAGGTGATGGCGGAATGTGGCGCTGGTGTGGCTTATCTGTTCGAACAATTTCCGCTACGGAAATTTCTGCAACTGGTATTCAAGGGTACCGGCGAATGCTCCACCATCGACTGGACGCTCCTGGGATTCAGCATTCCACAACTGTCGCTGGTCGCTTTCAGCGGATTCGCCGCCTATGCTGTTTATCTGGCGGTTCTGAGAAAGTAGATGTACAAGACTCTGGAGGACTTCATCGGTAACACCCCCCTGGTTCGGTTGCAGCGCATGCCGGGCATGGCCCGCAATGTCCTGCTGGTGAAATTGGAGGGCAACAATCCGGCTGGTTCGGTCAAGGACAGGCCGGCCATGTCCATGATTGCACGGGCCGAGGAGCGCGGCGACATCCGTCCGGGGGACACTCTGATCGAAGCGACCTCAGGCAATACCGGCATTGCACTAGCCATGGCAGCGGCCATCAAGGGCTATCAGATGATACTGGTGATGCCGGAGAACCAGAGTGTCGAGCGTCGCCAGACCATGCGTGCCTATGGCGCCCGTCTGGTGCTGACTCCTCGAGTCGGCGGTATGGAGGCTGCGCGCGACACGGCTGCACAGATGCAGGCGGCAGGGCAGGGCATCATTCTTGACCAATTTTCCAATGGCGATAATCCGCAGGCGCACTTTGAGGGAACGGGTCCCGAGATCTGGCGTGACACGCAAGGAAAAATCACGCATTTCGTTTCCAGCATGGGCACCACTGGCACCATCATGGGTACCTCGCGCTATCTTAAAGAGATGAATCCTGCCATTCAAATTGTTGGCGTGCAGCCACAAGACGGCGCGCAGATCCCTGGCATCCGCAAGTGGCCGCTGGACTACTTGCCTGGAATCTGCGATTTCTCGCGTATCGACCGCATGATAGAGGTTGGTCAGGTGGATGCCGAGGAAACGGCGCGTCGTCTGGCGCGGGAAGAGGGCATTTTTGCTGGCATTTCTTCTGGTGGCGCGCTGTTTGCCGCGCTGGAATTGTCCAAAGAACTCGAAAATGCCGTGATCGTTTCCATCGTCTGTGACCGCGGGGATCGTTATCTCTCGACCGGCGTGTTTCCGGAATAATTTTATGATCCCAACACTGGTCTTCGATATCGAAACCATTCCCGACACCGATGGCTTGAAACGCTTACTGGATCTGCCGGTTGATACCACAGCGGCGGATGTAGCCAGAGTCGCATTCCATCAACGTCGGCAGGCTGGCCAGTCCGAGTTCTTGCCGCTACATCTGCAGCGCGTGGTGGCGATCTCCTGCGTGTTGCGTGAGGGTGATCATCTTCGTGTCTGGTCCCTGGGTGAACCGGATGAGCCAGAAGGGGAGCTGATCCAACGTTTCTTCGACGGCATCGAGAAATATATCCCCAACCTTGTTTCATGGAATGGCGGTGGTTTCGATCTGCCGGTGCTGCACTACCGAGGCCTGATTCATAACGTGGTGGCGCCGCGCTACTGGGATTTGGGCGAGGACGACCGCGACTTCAAGTGGAACAATTACATCAGCCGTTACCACATGCGGCACACCGATCTGATGGATTTGCTGGCCATGTATCAGGGGCGTGGCAATGCGCCGCTGAATCAGCTGGCGCAGCTATGCGGTTTCCCCGGCAAACTGGGCATGGATGGTTCGCAGGTATGGGACGCCTATCAGAATGGTGAGATCGAAGCCATCCGTAATTATTGTGAGACCGATGTGGTGAATACCTGGTTGCTTTACCTGCGTTTTCAGCAGATGCGAGGTGTCTTGACGCCGGTTGCCCTGGCACGCGAGATTGGACTGGTACGCGAAACGTTGGGCAGTTATGCCGGGGGTCACTGGCAGGAATTTCTGGCACACTGGAAATGATCTGGTGCTTACCTTAAGAGCACTTGCTTCGTAGCTCACGTAGCGCAGGCGGCCTCGCCTGCATTGATTTTTCTGTGCAGGCGAGGCCGCCTGCACACCTTGTTTGCTGAGTTATCATGGCTTCCAATCAAACCGCAATTATTGAGTCACTTGACCAGGAAGGTCGCGGCGTCACCCACGTTGATGGTAAGGCCATCTTCATCGACGGTGCTTTGCCCGGTGAGAAGGTCACCTTTGACAGTTATCGCAAGAAGCCGACCTATGAGTTCGCCCGTGTGGTTGAAATCCTGCGGGCGTCTCCCAATCGCGCCACGCCTGCCTGCCCGCATTACGGGGTGTGTGGCGGTTGCGCCATGCAGCATGTCGAGGTGTCGACACAGGTTGCCGCCAAGCAGCGCATGCTGGAAGACGCGCTGTGGCACATTGCCAAGGTCAAACCTGAAACCATGATGTCGCCCATCATCGGTCCTGCCTGGGGTTACCGCCACAAGGCCCGCATGCAAGCGCGCTATGTGCCGATGAAGGGGCGAGTACTGGTGGGCTTCAACGAAAAGCGCAACGCCAAGGTGGCAGTGATGGGCGAATGCCATGTGTTGCCGCCACATATTTCCATTCTGATTGTGCCATTGCAGGAATTGCTGGCAAAGCTTGCCATCCGCGATTCCATCCCCCAAGTCGAGGTTGCCGTTGGGGACAATGTGTCGGTGCTGGTGCTGCGCATCATGGACCCGATCCAGCCTCAGGACGAACCGTTGTTGCGCGAATTTGCCGATACCTATGGCGTGCAACTGTGGCTTCAGTCCAAGGGTCTGGATAGCGCTGCTCCTTATTACCCCCTGCACGCGCCGCAGTTGTCCTACTCGCTGCCGGAATACAATCTGGTGTTCCCGTATCGGCCGAGTGAGTTTACTCAGGTCAACCCGCATATCAATCGTGTGATGGTGCGCCGCGCCATGAGCCTGCTCGACCCGCACCCAGATGAACGCATTGCCGATTTCTTCTGCGGGCTGGGAAACTTTACCCTGCCGATCGCACGCCTTGGCGCTTCGGTACTGGGTGTCGAGGGCTCAAGCAGCTTGCTGGAACGTGCTCAAGTCTGTGCCCGGTTGAACGATCTGACAGAACTTGTGGAGTACCGCGAAGCTGATCTGTTTGAGAAGACCAGCGAGAGTCTGGCTGCCCTCGGACACTTCGATAAATGGTTGCTCGACCCGCCCCGTGACGGGGCCGCCGAGTTGATCCGAGCCATAGGCGAGGATACTGCGCCGCAGCGCATCGTCTACGTTTCCTGTAATCCCGGAACGCTGGCACGCGATGCTGGCCTGCTGGTGCAGACTAAGGGCTACCGCATGTTGGCGGCAGGGATCATCAACATGTTCCCGCACACGGCGCATGTGGAGTCGATTGCCCTGTTCGAGAAGTGTGTGGCGTGATCAACCGGTTGTGCCTGCCGGCACTGGCCACCCTGACCATCATCTTGGCAGTTGGCTGTTCACCCCCGGTGGCGCACAACGAAATCCGTTTTGCCATCAGTCAGGCGCCGTTGACGCTGGATCCACGCTATGCCACGGATGCTGCTTCCGAACGCGTCAATCGTCTGCTCTATCGGCAACTGGTAGATTTTGACTCGCATGCCCGTGCCATTCCCGCCCTGGCTAGCTGGGTTCGGCAGGATCCTTTGCATTATCGTTTTTCATTGCGACCTGCAGGGCGAACTTTCCATGATGGCAGTCGTTTAATCGCTGCGGACGTGGTGGCAACTTATCGCTCAATCGCGACGCTGCAGGACGCGCCCCACGCGGCTGAGTTTGCCAATATGGCGCAGATTGATGCGATTGATAACGATACTGTTGATTTTGTGTTGCATCAGCCGGATGACCAATTCCCGGCACGATTGAATATTGGCATCCTGCCGGCCAGGCTAATCTTGACGCAACATGATTTTGCCCATCATCCCGTTGGTAGCGGACCTGTCCGATTTAAAGATTGGCATCATTTCCTCACGCTGGAACGGGACCGTGACCATCAAATCATTGAACTGATGGAGGTAAAGGATCCAACCGTCCGCGTGTTGAAACTGTTACGAGGGGAGGCTGATTTACTACAGGGTGATCTGCCGCCGGAATTGCTTGGCTATCTCAAGCAAGTGCCTGAAGTGATCGTTCAGGAGTCTCCCGGCACCAACTTCAGTTATCTGGGATTCAATCTGCAAGATCCCTTGTTGAAAGATCTGCGGGTGCGTCAGGCGGTTGCCATGGCCATCGACCGTCGTGCGCTCATTTCCCATGCGCTGGCAGGCGGCACTCGGAGCGCCGCAGTCATTTTGCCGCCCGAACACTGGTCAGGAAGCCCCGAACTGCCTACCCCCGGCTATGACCCGGAATTGGCACGCGACTTGCTGCTACAGGCTGGGATCAGGCTGCCGCTGAAACTTGTGCTTAAGACCTCGACGGATGCCCAGCGCGTGCGACTTGCAACCATCATGCAGGGGCAGATGAAGGCGGCTGGCATCAGTCTAGAGATTCGCAGTCTCGACTGGGGGACCTTTTATGACGACGTGCAGCATGGAAAATTTCAACTCTATGGCCTGACCTGGGTCGGTGTCCATACTCCGGAAATCTATAGGCTGGCATTCCATAGCCAATTCATTCCACCTGCCGGAGCAAATCGAGGTCGCCTGCAGGATGCGGTTCTGGATCAATTGCTGGATCGGCACGAATGGAAGGCCGCGGCAGTTCGCGTGAATGTACTCATGCCTTACGTGCCACTCTGGTATGAAGGTCAGTTTGCCGCGTGGCGGCAGGGTATCGCTGACTACAGCCCTGCGCCAGACGGTAATTGGGATGGACTTGAAACCCTATCGAAAAAATGAACAGCACCCAGCAGTTCCCCGCGTTTCGATTTGCCGGCCTAGGACCGGACCTTGCGTCAAAATTTCTCACTCTCTGATCAGGCGCAAATAGGGTTTGAATCAAATACGGTTTGTGACTAAGAACTCAAGCACTACTTCTGCAAGGGCGGCTCGCTCTAACTGGTTTTTCCGGCGAGATCATTCAGAAGTTGTGCAATATCCCATTCGCAACCACCACAGCCCGAGATGGCACCAGTCCATCTGGAAATGGCATCCATATCCAGTCCTTGCTTGAACAGACATTGAATGTTGCCCCGCGTCGTGCCGCTACAGTGACAAATTATTTCATCTGCAGGAGTAGCCTCATGTGCGGTCATGGTGGGTTTTGTCTGTCTATCCATTCAAACAGGTGGTTTTGGTCGTTTACGACCTTAGATGCTGCTTAGTTGCTTCATCATAACCAGCCACTTAGCATCTTTGTTGCTTAGTGGAATGGCTAGTTGTCTCATCAGTGCCTTGTCCAGCTTGGCATATCGAAGGATGAACGGAGTCAGATGCAGTGCGTTTGATTCTAACTCAAAGTTGCACATGATTTGTCCACTGATTCTTAACGATGTCACTATCGCCGCCATGAGGGAAGCTCGTGCCGGTAATCTACTACGTGCCAACAGTATCACTGAGTGAAGGTTGCGGTCATGCGGGTGATTGGGTGGATTGGCCATTCATGCGTATTTAAAAGCGGGAAAACATCAAGGTCAGTACCACGCATCGCTGGAAACTAATGTCATGGTGGATCCTGTTGTTGTACCTGCTATTGTCATTGTACAATAAACGTTAACGTTTTTATTAAAGGTTCTGCCATGAATTTACGTACAATTGATGTTGTGCCAATCAGCGAAGCGCGTGCAAGGTTGACTGAACTTGCCGATGAGGTTGTTGGTGCTGGGTCTGAGAAGGTACTAACTAAAAATGGATCGAGTTTTGTTGCTATTATTGATGCTCGTAAGCTCGACTATTACCATTCGCTAGAAGAAGAGCATGCAGGTCTTGTCTTATTAGACGAAGCAGAAACTGGCTTGCGGCAAATTCTGACTGGGCAACGTGTGTCAATTTCCGGCATTAAGACGCCACTCATTTTCGGCGTAATGGCGCCACTTTGACCAGTCATTTCAGGGGCTCAAACTGGGGTGTCAGAATGCGTTATTTTGCATGTTTTTGCAAT
>CAIJXJ010000151.1 GCA_903824575.1 uncultured Methylobacillus sp. | reverse complement strand
TTATCCCGCGCGCTACGTTACTATTTTTACTGTCCAGTTTGCTCTGGAATCACTGTCCAGTTTGGCGTGGAATCAGTGTCCAGTTTGCCGTGGACTGGCTGTCCAGTTTGGTCTGGAATACGCAATCCTCGCTGACGGTTGCGTGAAGATTTTGAAGAGTCAAAGTGAGTGGGACAGGGAATTGCGGGAACAAAGCGGGATCAAGGAACCGGAACGTGCGGATTTGGATGATGCGAATCTGGATCTTGACGGACCATTTCCCGGGCTTCTAAATCTTTTTCGCAATGCGAAAACTTGATTCCAAGATGTCGAAGGGATTTATTATTCAGGGGAACAATATGCCCTCGTACTATGATGATTGGCAGTCTGCTCAATTTGAGTGTAAGGCCTGTGGCTGGAAAGGTTCTGGAACTGAGCTAATTGAAGGT
Source organism: uncultured Methylobacillus sp. (assembly GCA_903824575.1). GTDB lineage: Bacteria > Pseudomonadota > Gammaproteobacteria > Burkholderiales > Methylophilaceae > CAIJXJ01. The sequence goes on along the minus strand of CAIJXJ010000151.1, from coordinate 3,163 downwards.
GAGCCTTTTTCCGATCTCTATGAGGCTAATTGCCCAAAATGTAGGGAGTGCGTTACAACCGTTATGTTCCCAACGATTGAGGAAGCTAGATCCAATTGGGATAAGGTTCCTCCTCTGGATAGGATGATGGTTGAGTACATGGAGGCACACCAGGCAAGTTTTGAAGCGCGGAAACTATTTGCGCCTGAACAACTGCCAGACGTCGAGGGTGATGACCTTGTCATTGTCTGGGATATTGATCAGTTCAATGGAGGTGACACGATCATCAGGTATGGGAATCTTGAACTCTGGCGGGAGCCTGCATTCTATGAGGGGTACTGGCGTTTTTCCGAAGTTGTCGACCTGCTAATGCAGAAATATGGCGAACGTGTTCAGGATCTAGTGCCAACACGTAAAAGTGGCAATTTCTTGTATGGGGATAGTGGTAGCGCATCTCGGTATGTGGAGGAGTATCGGCGGAAGATGCGTCAATTGAGACGAAGAGCGACAGTCACAACGATTCACCCAAAATAACGTGCTCTATGCTGGGCGGTCGGTAAGCACAGGGGAGAATTGACCATACTTGCAGCCCTCGACACTTCTGACAATACAGCTAATCAAGGAGCATCGGCATGACGAAAACAACCCAAGAGCAGTCATCAGAAGTTGAGGCAATAAATACATTGGATGGGTCGAACGAGTATACGGTGACGTTCCCCCATGGGCAGCGTCCAGTAAGCAATGTTGGCGCGGTCATCACCGTGGAGTGGGGATACGAAAGTCACAGCATCCAACTCAGCCCAAGGGACTGGAGCAAAGTAAAAGGTGGTGACGGGCTCGGTATTGAAGGCGCGGGGTACTTCTACGAGGGTGAGTTCTTTCAGGATTACTGGGATTTTGATGGTGGGCTAGATGGGCGGCTTGAAGTGTCATATGGCGATGATGGCGGCTGCGGGTTTGATGGCCACTTAAGTGACGCCGCTGTCGAGGAGATCTGAAGATAATTATCAAGTGAGCCATCCAGGATCACCATATGAGCCTAGAGGCCTGATACACCACCGACTGCATGGTATCCCTCTTCTTTGAGTCTGGAAACTGACAGGGCTGATAGCTCCCTTGCAATCTTCGGCATATACCCACCTTCCTACCCGCCATAAATTATGAGATTATATGCTATCAGGTGATGACTTGTGACGCAATTGTTTTGTTGGAATGGCCTGTATATTGGCCTTCAGAGGAGTGTTATGGTGTTTTATGAGTAGCTATCTTGGCGGACTCCCTCTCCGCCAGGTACCTGTTTTTGTAGTTCAATGCAGTGCAACTAACCCGCCTAAGTGCGGGTTTTTTATTGCTTTTTTTTGCAATAGCGTGCAATAGCGTGCAATATGAGTCTAGGTAGTGTTGCTTTGTGGTTAGGTTTGACTGGTGTCCCTCAGAAAGCCACCAGCCCGCCTGCTTTCCCCATGGACCGCATGGGGGACGGTTAAACTTTAAACGGCCTTGGCCCTAGACACCATATTCTTCACGGCGGGAACCATATTTATCGGCACAAGCTTTGTGTCAGTGTGGGCGTTCAGAAACACTCGAAAAACTTCGTCAGAGAAGGCCTGCCCAATTTCTTCCACGCCGGTGAAATCAAGAATTACCGTCTTGAATTTGTCGAAACGGAAAATCAGTCTTTTGGCTTGTGATCTGGACACCAGCTTTTCACCTTCGTATTGACCCAGTCTGACAGGGACGATTGTTTTTGCGAAAGTATATTCATCCGGCACGGCGAACTTGTCGAAAATCTCCCTGGTCGTGCGCTTGCAGTCATTCATTGAACGCATAAGAACCACTGTCCCGGATGCATTCTTTGGGCGTTCAATCAGCATGTCATCTAGGCCATCGTCGTGCATGAAGTGGAGGCTTCCGGATCTGATGTCGAACAGATCGAACACCTTGCTAGAGAAGAAGATGCCCTCACCAGAGTGATTCACTGGGTCAGTAGTAAATTTCCCCTTGGCAAGTTCGAGAATGGATTCGCGTGGATCGTATAGGTTAAGAGCCTTCTGGATTTTGACAAAGATCCCTTCGCCATCATCCGATACCCACGACTGAGTATAGAGTGCATTGCGCGCGCACCAGATCGTAATTTTATTGGCGCAAGAGTGATCAATGGCGTTATTGACCATTTCGGTGAAGCCATACCGCCAAATGTCTCGAACGTTTTCCGGCAGATCAGCCACTATTGGAGCAAGCATTGATTGCCATACCCGATCTTCGGATAACCCTGTGCGTTCAAACTCCTGGGTTACGCGGTTCAGTTCAGCAAGGGCGTATGTTACGCCACGGCCCACACCCCGTTTAACGATCAATCCATGCTTGACGGCCGTGCGCAGCCTCGCACTGGCAGCCTGGCGCGAGACTCCTGATTCTGTGGCCAGTCTGGAAGAAACATTTTTACCGTTGTCAGAAACGAGCTTTAACAGGTTACGAGTTGAGTCTTTCATTATTGCTTCATGCCTTAAATGTAAGGGTTGGTTGAATTAATTGTAAAGCAATAGCTAAATAAATGTAAGGGTATAGCAATTTAAACGTAAAGCATGGTTCAAACTGAGGTGTCAGAATGGCACGGTGCGAAGTTAGGAGAGTTCTATCGCCAACTGACACTTCGTATTGATTCAGACGTGGAGGCATGGTTTAAGGGGCAGGGCAAAGCCTTTCAGGCTCGCATCAATGAACTATACGACAGGTGATGACGAAGGAAGCCAGGCATTGAAACTGTCGGGTTGTTCGATTTGAATGCGGTGTTAGGGATTCAAGCCCGTGATTCACTTTGACGCAGCATGGTTATTCGGTCAAAATACGGCCCGGGGTTTTGTACATAACACACTCCTTTTTAAATATAATAGAATCAATTGATTATTTGAGGCCGGGTGGAATTTCTGCCTTAGTCCGCCAGAGGTTGCCATGTCAGTGCTTCCAATTATAATGACTTAACACTATGATTTTTATTAATATTTTGTATTGTTGGCTAGGGTTCAGGGCTAGTGCCTTGATGGTGTCAATTTCCGGCATTAAGACGCCACTCATTTTCGGCGTAATGGCGCCACTTTGACCAGTCATTTCAGGGGCTCAAACTGGGGTGTCAGAATGCGTTATTTTGCATGTTTTTGCAATGACGTTTTTGGTCATTTTTCTG
>CAIJXJ010000150.1 GCA_903824575.1 uncultured Methylobacillus sp. | reverse complement strand
TCTGAAAAAGAGCCAATCCGAATCGACTTAAGCTAGAGCTTACTGAAAGTATGCTGCTGGAGAATATCAAAGACACGATCGCAACCATGTACGCCTTAAAAGAAATCGGCATCAGTTTCTCATTGGATGATTTCGGCACGGGATACTCGTCATTACAATACCTTAAACAACTACCGCTTGATCAACTCAAGATAGATCAAACTTTTGTGCGTGATCTCGCTATTGATGGCAATGACAGAGCTATTGTAACTACTATTGTGTCTATGGCACATAACTTGAATTTGAACGTTATTGCCGAAGGGGTGGAAACAGTAGACCAGTGGCAGTTTCTTCTGAACAAGGGGTGTGTACATTACCAAGGGTTTCTATTTGGTAGGCCCGTTCCAGTTGATGAATTTGAGGAGATGGCAAAAATATCTTCTTAGTTACTTGTATGTCAGCTTACAGCAGATTGAAAAACTCTTTTTTTAGGTCTCCTTAAAAAATTTAAAGCGATTAGGCTGTTTTTTTCTTGAAAGACGTACCCGTGATCATGCTAGGGCTGATTGTTCGCTCTAGGGTGCTTGATTCTCATCCATAAGTGGGACGTGCCCGAACTCTAAGGCAGCAACCACTTCTGGCAAGATTTTAGCGGCATCAGAAAAAGGGGTTTTTCAACACAATCCAGACAAAGGCGACATAGAAGTTTGGTAATCAGAGCACAGGACTTGACCGGCTCCAGACGTTCAACTGCCTGAATTTAGCACCCTAGAGCCGCCGTTCACGGTAGGCAGTTTCGCAGACTTTGCGGCCGTTTGGACTATACTGATACCCATTCCTGTCCAAAAATTGAATCCAAAGTATCTTGTTACGCTGAATGACAAAAACCATTACAAAACATCAGCAGATTTCCAAGTTGATTTATGGGGATGATTTGGAATGCCGCGCGGCCGAGGCGGCGGCTTGCTTGACATTCAAACTGTTTGAACAAGTTATTGACGATTACGCTACTCGCGACCCTAGTTGACCCATGCCAAATTCTATATACAACCAAGAGCAACTAAAACAAGCATTAGACCGGTGTGAGGAAGAGCCCATACATCAGATGGGACTGATCCAACCGCACGGTGCATTGTTGGTGGTGGGCGCAGATGACGACAGGACTATCCTGCAAGCCAGTGCCAATTTAGCCGAATTTCTCGATATGCCTGCAGATGGTGTTTATGCCAAGCCGCTCTCAGCAATAGTAGGTGAACAACAAGCCGGCGAGGTCGAAAAGCTTTTAGTCAAGACCTGCCATCGCTGTGTTGCGACGGGTGACTTTAGCCTCATGCGGCAGCAATCGGTGCTGAAACTGCAAGCACGTGTATTTGCCACAGGCGAAGTATATGTACTGGAGTTAACGCGTGACGATGACACACATCTGTCTGAGCACTTGAGTGACCTTTTGCTGCCGATGCAGCAGGAACTGTTATATGCTGAGGCTGAACATAAAGTAACGCATTATCTAAACAAAATTGCCGCCGCGGTGCATTCCTTGTTTGGGTTTGACCGTGTCATGGTGTATCGATTCGATCCCAACTGGGATGGCGAGGTAATCGCTGAGAAGCGAGAAGAAGGAATGACTGCCTATATGGGCAATCGCTTCCCTGCCAGTGACATCCCTCCTCAAGCACGGCAACTCTACACCAACAATCTGGTGCGGCTGGTGGTTGATACCAGGGCTAAACCAGTGGCTGTGTTGCCTGCACTCAACCCCGTCACTCGACAACCGTTGGACATGACGCATTCCTCCTTGCGCAGTTTCTCATCAGTTCATGTTGAATACTTGCGTAACATGGGCGTGCAAGCATCCATGTCAATCTCCTTGCTGCAAAATGGCCGATTATGGGGTCTGATTGCCTGTCACCACATGAAACCGAAGTTTGTATCAAATGCTTTGCAGGAAGCCGCTGTCCTGATCAGCCAAATGACATCAACAAAACTCTCCACCATGGAGTCTCAAGAGCGACATAGCCTTGGGGGTGAAGTCAGCACAATTATTAGTTTATTGCTTGAATACATCACAACCGAGAGCACAGAGGTCATTCTGCAGAAGCTGACTCAACCATTGCTTAGCCTCATGGATGCTACTGGCATGATCGTGTTGGTGGCGGGGACACCCTATGTTTTGGGTGAAGTACCTGATCAAGCTGCTGTAGACGCATTACTGTCGTGGTTGGCTAACCTGCCACCTGATGAGAGTTTTGCTTGCGACGATCTGTCACACCGGTTTCCAGCTGCTTATGCCTATGCGAAAATGGTTAGCGGGCTACTCGTCTCTCCTCTAACGTCTGATATGCGCAATGGCATCATCTGGTTGCGCCAGGAGAGATTACGCACGGTGCATTGGGCAGGCAGCCCAGAAAAAATCATCCACGCAGATTCTGATGGAAGTTTACGTCTGTCACCGCGCAAGTCATTCGATAGTTGGGTGGAAACTTGGAAAGGTCGAAGCAATTCTTGGAGTTTTGCAGAAACTGAAGCTGGCATTATTCTAGCACGTGCTCTTTCCAAGGGCATGTCACAGAAAAGTCAGCTTGAGAAAGAGATAGCTACTCGCAAACTGGCCGATGCAGAGTTAAGGATTGCTGCGATCGCCTTTGAGTCGCAGGAGGCGATGTTCGTCACTGATGCCAATAATTCTATCCTCAAGGTCAATCAGGCGTTTACCCGTATCACTGGCTACAGCTCCAGCGATGCAATCGGTAATAATCCCAGGCTACTCAGATCAGGTCGGCATGATAAGGTGTTTTACCAAGAGATGTGGCGTAGCATCAATGAGCACGGCCTCTGGAACGGTGAAATCTGGAATCAGCGCAAGAATGGCCAGCACTATCTCGAATGGCTGAATATTTCCTCGGTCTTTGATGAATCTGGTCAGTTGGCGAACTATGTCGCCACGTTCAACGACATCACGGAAGCCAAGGGCTTTGAGGAAACAATTCATCAGCTTTCCTTCTATGATCCCCTGACCTCACTACCCAACCGCCGACTATTGCTTGATCGGCTGAAGCACATGCTGGGGAGCATTGAGCGGCATCAGCAGCATGGTGCAATCTTGTTCATTGACCTAGACGATTTCAAGACCCTGAATGACACCAAAGGCCATGTAGTGGGTGATCTATTGCTGGTTGAGGTGGGGAGACGGATGCAGGCATGCGTTCGAAGCGACGACACTGTTGCCCGTCTAGGAGGTGATGAGTTTGCCGTGATGCTGGCCGGTTTAAGTCCCATAAATGAAACGGCGGCTTTGCAAGTGAATACGTTTGTCGAGAAGATAATGGAGGCCATTGACCGGCCCTTTACTCTGTTAGAGCACGAATATTTCACCTCGCCCAGTATCGGCATTACGTTGTTCCAAGACGAGGACGTTTCTGCGGAGGAACTGATCAAACGCGCGGATTCGGCCATGTATCAGGCAAAAAATGCGGGTCGCAACACCTACCGCTTTTTTGACCCACATACACAAGCTGCGTTGGAATCAAGGGCGTTGATTGAGACCTGGATGCGCCGTGCCTCTTTAGAGCAGTTTGTTCTCTATTATCAGGTGCAGATGAAAACGGGGGGTGAAGCCGTGGGTGCAGAAGCATTGATTCGTTGGCAACACCCTGAGAGGGGGATGATTTCTCCGGCGGACTTTATTCCGCTGGCAGAAGAAACCGGGCTGATCCTTAGCATTGGTCAGTGGGTTATAGAAACTGCCTGTCATCAGCTTAAGGCATGGGAAACAAGCCCCAGCCTATGCGGACTGCAACTTGCCGTCAACGTCAGTGCTCGCCAGTTCCGCCAAGCTGATTTTGTCGAGCAGGTGCAATATGCGCTAGAAATGAGTAGCGCCAGACCAGTGCGCTTAAAGCTAGAATTGACTGAGAGCATGGTGCTAGAAGACGTTCAGGACACGATCGCCAAAATGAATGCGTTAAAAAACATTGGCGTGCAGTTCTCGATGGATGACTTTGGCACAGGCTATTCTTCACTAGCCTATCTGTCGCAACTACCCCTTGACCAACTCAAGATCGACCAGTCATTCGTGCGTAATATCGGAATCAACCCATCCGATGCGGTGATTGTTCAGACGATTATTGGTATGGCCTTGAACTTGGGTATGGACGTCATTGCCGAAGGGGTGGAGACGGAAGCGCAGCATGATTTTCTTAAGCAACACGGCTGCTCAGCATTCCAAGGTTACCTATTTAGCAAGCCCGTACCGCTGGGGGCATTTGAAAAATTGGTAACAGGTCAACTCGAGTGACTGAAAAGTCTGCTTAGCCGTCGTTGACGCGAAGAATCTGATTGGCGCGGCGTCATTGACCGCTTCCATTTTTCGGCGCCGCTGCCGAATGTCAGCAAATTATTTCGGCGAACGTCAGGAGTGGGTCTATTGTTGAAAAACACCTTTTTCTGATACCACTAAAATCTTGCCAGAAGTCGTTGCTACCCAAGAATGCTTGCAAGTCCCACTGCTGGAAGAGAATTAAGCGTCCTAGAACGAACGATCAGCCCTTGCATGAGCACGGGTACGTCTTTCAAGAAAAAACCGGCCTTATCGCTATAAATTTTTCAAAGATGCCTGAAAAAAGAGTTTTTCAACAGAATAGGTCGGATCCGGCCGATGGCTTGATTGGAAGAGTTGTCATTCAGATTTTTCAGCCGTGAGCGTGCGTGGCTGTTTTCTTAAGGCCCGAATCTTTCAACAGACAGACTTGCCATAGCTGCGCCCAATGCAATTACGCAACGAGTTCACGAAGTATGTCAGGATTGACGGCGGGAACAATGGGGTGAGTCAAATGGTTATTTAAATTTATAATATTAATAACTTATTGATTTATATATTTTATTGGCGGAGAGGGTGGGATTTGAACCCACGATAACCCATAAGGCTATGCCGGATTTCGAGTCCGGTGCATTCGACCACTCTGCCACCTCTCCGCAGGAGGGACGCTATTCTAACACCACAGACGAGTTCTGCCGAGTAGTAACGGTCACATACTAAAGCGGCTCTGGACAATCAGAGCAAACTTGGTGAAACTGATCGCATGCGTTTACTGATCCTACTGATGACTGCGTTGATACTGGTGGGCTGTCAAAAGCCGATTCCACCGATTGCCTCGGTACGGGAGTCGCGCGAACTGGTGGTGGTCACGCATAACGGGCCATCGACCTACTATGTCAATGGCCAGAATGAGTTCGCCGGATTGGAATACGATCTCGCCAAGCTGTTTGCCCAAGAGTTAGGGCCTGACGTAAAACTCAAGGTGATTGTGGTAGACAACATCACGCAGGTGATCCCGACCCTGCTCAAAGGCCGGGCGCATTTTGCCGCCGCCAATCTCAGCATCACCCATCTTCGTCAGCATCTAGTGCGATTTGGCACGCCGTATCAAGACGTGCAACAACAGGTCATTTACAACAAGGAAAGAGGCGATGCACCCCTAGCCACTAGCGACCTGGTAGGAAAACACGTAGCAGTGCCTGCCAGCACCAGTTACGCGGAGCGGTTGGCCGGAGTATCCGAAGTGTTGCCGAATCTGCACTGGGATGAAGTACGCAATGCTGGCAGTGAAGAATTGCTGGAGCAGGTGGCCGATGGCACACTGGACAACACCATCGCGGATTCTCCACTGGTTTCCATGGTGCAGAACTACTACCCGAACCTTGGCATAGGTTTTGACTTCGGTTTGCCGGACAAACTGGCTTGGGCCTTTCCAAAGACTGGTGATGAGTGGCTATATCAGCAATCCGAAAAGTTTTTTGCCCGCATCCAGAAAGACGGCACGCTACACAATCTGCTGGATCGCTATTACGGCCATTCGGAACGTCTGGCCGCCGTTGACGTAACCGGTTTTCTCAACAGTATGCGTAGCACTCTGCCGAAATACCAGCCCCTGTTCAAGAAGGCTCAGGAACTGACCGGGATTGACTGGCGCCTGCTGGCGGCCCTCAGCTATCAGGAGTCGCATTGGGATACCTTTGCGACCTCACCCACCAATGTAAGAGGCATCATGATGCTGACTGAACGCACGGCGGATCTCCTGGGCGTCACCAACAGGCTGGATCCGGGACAAAGCATTTCAGCCGGAGCGCGCTATATCGTCACCCTCAAGGACACGATCCCCGAACGCATCCCCGAGCCTGATCGCACCTGGATGGCACTTGCTTCCTACAACATAGGCCAGAGTCACCTTGAAGACGCCCGCATCCTGGCGCAACGGATGAAACTGAATCCGGATGCCTGGGCAGACTTGAAGAAGACTCTGCCACTACTCAATCAATACCAGTTTTTCTCCAGCGTAAAGAACGGCTTCGCCCACGGCGGGGCACCGGTCATCTTCGTGGAATCGGTGCAAACCTATTACGATATTCTGCGAAAATACGAAGAGCGACACGCCCCATTACTGCCAAACTTCAATCTGGGCAAGCGCCAGGCAGGATTGGCGATGGCTGAACAGGCAACGTTGCAAGCACTGCCACCTTCATTCGCCTTGTAGTTGTCCGGCGCAAGGCCTGGAGGCGCGCCTAATCTTCCAGCAAACTGTCTGATTCCACCTTGGATGATTTCTGCGGGGATGATTGCTGTTGCAGCAGGGCTTCGACTCTGGTCAAACGGACCAGCACTTCCTGCAACAGGAGATCGCTGGCCTGCTCGCCCTTCTCAACATTCGCCACTTCCTTCTCAACCTTCCCCACCTCGCTGCCAATCAGATAGGCTGAAAGATTGGCGGTAAAGAGTGAAATCAACACCACCCCCAGCAAGATGATCAAGGCGCCGAAGAATCGTCCGGCACCGCTGTGCGGCACGATATCACCATAGCCAGTGTGAGACAGCGTCACCCAGGACCACCACATACCGTCCCACACCGTGCCAATGGAGGGGTCGATGCGCGACACAACAATACCCGACAACACCACCACCACACCGATGATGGCGAGCATGGAACCGATGCGCCCGCCCGCAAGATATTCGCGCAGACGACGCGACACCCGCACCAGCAAAAAAATCATCAGTAGCAGGCGCAGGTTACGCAAGGCGCCCACCAACGGCGTATAGGCCCACTCGGCGGGAATGCCCGCCAGAATAATAATCAAATTCATCCAGTTATTGGCAAGATATCGGCGTTTGTCGTGCACCAGATAAGTCAGCAGCGAAGTTTCAAACAAGAATACCAACCAGATCACCCAATCAAAATAACGGGCTGTGACCAACGACACAGCGCCGGTTTCCTCCAAGTACCACTGCACCGGGATCCACAACGCCAGCATCAGCACCGGCCATTCCAGATGCCGGCCCCACTTGACCGCCGCGACGCATTCATGGGTATCAACCCCGGTGACGCCGAGCAGGTGGGTGACCTTGAATTTCATGCGCGCAAGCTCTCGACACCACCCATGTAGGAACGCAGCGCCATCGGCACAGTCACGCTACCGTCCCTGTTCTGATAGTTCTCAAGCACGGCTACCAGGGTACGTCCAACTGCGAGGCCGGAACCGTTGAGCGTATGCACCAGTTCCGGCTTGCCAGCCGCGTTGCGGAAGCGCGCCTGCATGCGGCGCGACTGGAAGGTTTCGCAATTGGAAATGGAAGAGATTTCGCGATAGGTATTCTGAGCCGGCAACCAGACTTCGAGATCATAAGTCTTGGCCGCGCCAAAGCCCATGTCACGGGTACACAAAGCCATCACGCGGTAGGGCAATTCCAGCTTCTGCAAAATGGCTTCAGCGTGGCGGACCATGTCTTCCAGTGCCTGGTAACTTTGATCAGGGTGAACGATCTGCACCATCTCGACCTTGTCGAACTGGTGCTGGCGTATCATGCCGCGCGTGTCACGGCCGTAGGAACCGGCCTCGGAACGAAAGCACGGTGTATGACCGGTAAGCTTGACCGGCAAAGCTTCCAACGGCAGGATCTGGTCGCGCACGCTATTGGTGAGGGTGACTTCGGCGGTCGGGATCAGGTACAAGGTTTCACCAACCCCCTCCTCTCCGCCCTTCTTAACCGAGAACAGATCGGCCTCGAACTTGGGCAACTGCCCGGTCCCGCGCAAGGTTTCTGCATTAACCACATAAGGCGTATAGCACTCGACATAGCCATGCTCGCTGGTCTGCACATCCAGCATGAACTGCGCCAGCGCACGATGCAGTCTCGCAATGCCGCCACGCATGAAGGTGAAGCGACTGCCTGACAGTTTGGAGCCGATATCAAAATCCAGTCCCAACGGTGCGCCGACATCCACGTGATCAAGCACCTCAAAATCAAAGCTGGGTAACATGCCCCAACGGCTTACTTCGACATTATCGTGTTCGGATTGGCCAACCGGCACACTCTGGTGTGGCAGATTGGGCACAGTTTGCAGAAAATCCTGCATCTGCGCCTGGATGACCGTCAGTCGTTCTTCAGCTGCCTTGAGTTCTTCGCCCAAGCTAGCCACTTCAACCATGATGGCGGCAACATCCTCACCACGTGACTTGGCGATGCCGATCTGCTTGGAACTCGCATTGCGCCCGGCTTGCAACTCCTGCGTGCGGGTCTGCACCGCTTTCCGTTCCATTTCCATGGCAGAGAACTGCGCCGTATCGAAGGCAAAGCCGCGCGTTGCCAGTCGGGCAGCGACAGCCTCAAGGTCGGATCTTAACAATTGAATATCTAGCATTTAAAACCTTTAAAAACAATTTGTTATAATTTTATTTGACACCCAAAATCGCTTGACGAATCAAAGGTGTCATCTCTCGTTCGTCATGCGGCGCAATGCGCGCGGCTTATTGCTCCCTACAGACTCAAGCTAGGGATCTTTTTTCGCCTTACGATCAAGCTCGCGCAAGTGTGCCAGCTTTTCCCCTATTTTACCTTCCAGACCACGCGGTGTGGGCTCGTAAACACGCACCGGATTCATGCCGTCCGGAAAATACTGCTCGCCGGCGGCATAAGCTTCCGGCTCATCATGCGCATAACGGTATGCCTTACCATAGCCCAACTCCTTCATCAGCTTGGTTGGTGCATTCCTGAGATGAATCGGCACATTGCGCGACTGATCCTGCGCCACCAGCGCTTTCATCTGATTGTAAGCCTTATAGGCCGCATTGCTCTTGGGGGCGACGGCGAGGTAAATCACTGCATTGGACAGGGCCAACTCACCTTCTGGCGACCCCAGTCGCTCATAGATTTCGCAGGCACTGGCAGCGATCTCCTGCGCGCGCGGATCGGCCAGGCCGATATCCTCGATCGCCATGCGTACGATGCGGCGCGCCAGATACAAGGGATCGGCGCCACCATCCAGCATACGCAAAAACCAGTACAGCGCGGCGTCCGGGTTCGACCCGCGCACCGATTTGTGCAGGGCAGAAATCTGGTCGTAAAAGGCTTCGCCGCCCTTGTCGAAGCGGCGCATGCGGGTAGCCATGGCGGACTGCAAAAATGCCAGGTCAACCTCGGTCACGCCCGCAGCCTCGGCTGCATTGAACAAGCCTTCAAGAAAATTAAGCAGGCGACGCGCATCGCCATCGGCATAATCCAGGATCTGTGTCCGTGCCTCCGGTTCAACGGTCAAACCCCTGGTCTCCAGTTGCAGCGCACGGTCCAGCAAAATCGCCAATTCATCCCCGGATAGCGCTTCCAACACGAACACTTGCGCTCGCGACAGCAGTGCACTGTTGACCTCAAAAGAAGGATTTTCGGTGGTGGCGCCAATGAAGGTGAACAGGCCGGACTCGACGAAAGGCAGAAAGGCATCCTGCTGCGACTTGTTGAATCGGTGCACCTCATCGACGAACAGGATGGTACGGCGACCAGATTGTTGTAACGTCAATTCCGCGCGCTCGACCGCCTCGCGGATATCCTTAACCCCTGACAGCACGGCAGACAAAGGAATGAATTCGGCATCTGAAGTATTGGCAATCAATCGCGCCAAGGTTGTCTTGCCCACCCCTGGAGGCCCCCACAGTATCATCGAAGGCAGACGGCCGGAAGAAAATGCCAGGCGTAGCGGACGCCCCGCCCCCAGCAGGTGCGACTGGCCAACCACATCATCCAGACTGGCCGGGCGCAATCTTTCGGCCAGCGGCGCGTGCGGCGCCTGACCGGCGAACAGACCGCCAGTGGCCATTAGCTATTGCTCCAACATAATTTCATCAACATCTAATCCCCGACCACATCTGCCCCCTTGGGTGGGCTGAACTTGAAGGTCTGAGCATTCAACTTTGGATTGCGCTCCAGGTGACTGAATTCGATCACCGTGGTCTGGCCGAAATTGTCGTGCAGTTCCATTTCCTGCAGATTCTCGGCCTTGAAGCCAAGATACATGCGCTCGAAACCACTATCCTTGTCCTTGGGCGTCACCTCAACCCAATCCAACTGGTCCTGACGCACGTCCATCTTGACATCGAAGGTCTTCTCAATATCGCGGTTACCGGCCAGTAACGCGGCGGGGCTGGATCCTATCATCTTGTCCAGAGATCGCACCGTGACCTGATTGAGTTCCGGATCAAACAACCAGACCTTCTGACCATCGCCGATCACGAGCTGCACATAGGGTTTGTTGTAATCCCAGCGAAACTTTCCCGGCCGCAACAATTGCATGCTGCCGGTGACTTCCTGGATCTTGCGGTGCTGGGCATCAAGCACGGTCTGATGAAATTCGGCACGCATGGAAGCCGTGTTCTGGAAAAATGCAGTCAGGCGAGCACTGGCATCGGCCATGGCCAACGCTGGCAAGGACAGACAAAGAAACAGAAAAAATTCAGCCATGCCACAAAAGCACTTCTGGTTGGACGAGGAAGTCACCGAGTTAAAACCTTTCATTCGCACTCAAATTTTTCAGAACTGCCATGATTTATAACCCTTTGATTTTAATTGGCTTGCAGTACCCACATCAAATAGGCCTGACAGGAGGCCGGATCATGCCCCTTTATGAAGGTGTGGGGGAGATAATCGAAATTTGATCGCTGAGCGCTTTAACAGTTGTCAGTCAAGTCAAGCACCTCTTCCACTAAGGCCCAAGCAGCTCTATAGCGGGCGCCAACATTGATGGCCGGATTTTAGCAGGGAAAAGCGGGGGCGACACCGGTAAAACGTAGCGAGCATCGATAACGCAATAGTGCAACAAAAAATGGCACCGGACAGAATCATCAATTAGAACCGTTACCATCATTCAATAAGCAGCTGTCACTCATTCGACGCAAGCAACGACCATTACTGGTGCATGCAGGTCCCCTTGACGCTGCCATTTAGTGCGTTTTTTCATGCCCCGATGCAGTCACCCAGGTTTAACAGGCTTCGCATGACCTGGCCTGATTGTTGCATGTCTCTATTGCCTATTGACAAGGAGAACAGCATGTCACGAACATCTAAAACATCCGAAACGAGTGTTGAGAGAGCCAGACAGAACAGAAATGCCAGCAACAAAATTTCTTTCTCACATTCACTTTATTTGCATGATTTGCATGATCGATGGCTCGATAGGGCCGGCGATGAATTTGAGCCAACGGAAAGTTACAGTTATGAAGAACGACATATTGCTGGAAGTTATGCGCATGAGCATGACGTCATTGATGATCATTACGAATAATACTGGCCCACTTTATCTAAGGGGAAAGACATGCCTGCCCTATTGCAAACGATACTCGACAAACCCATAGCGTATGAGGTGACCGCCTACCTTTCCTGTTGCGGTGCCGCATTTCTACTGATGTATTTTATCGTTCTCACAGACATGAGTAATTGATGGGTGTTTTCCTGAACTGGCGCCCCGTATTTCGCAAGGGATGAACTGTTTTCAGAAGGCCAGCCTGCAGTATCAGGTACCACAATAGGTCTGGTAAATCTGTCCGGAAGGTGCCGGGGGCATGCCGTAGACCGATGGACTGTCAGGCGCGTCATGCGGCTTCGATAAAATCGCCAGCAGTTGTTCCATCACACTGAAATCCCCCTGCCCATCTGCCGCTGCGAGGGCCTCTTCAACCAGATGATTCCTGGGGATGACTGCCGGATTATAGCGGCGCATCATGGCGCGAACTTTCTGCACGCCCCCAGGTTGCCGGTTTACTCGCGCTTGCCAGCGATCATACCATTGTAGAAATGACGGGTTTTGTCGGGTTACCAGGTTTGCCGCATCATCCGATGACAAATCCCTGAACGTATTAGTAAAGTCCGCGCCAGAGCGCTGCATGGCGGTGAGCAAGTCTTGCACCAGGCTGAGGTCATCATCTTCACTATTGCACAATCCCAGTTTTGCGCGAAAACCGGCAAGCCAGTCTTGATGGTAGATTTCCGGAAAAGCGTGAATCGCTTGCTCAGCCATCTGCACCGCCTGGTTTTGGTCACCATCTAGCAAGGGCAGCAAGGTCTCGGCAAAGCGTGCAAGATTCCACTGGGCAATATGCGGCTGGTTGGCATAGGCATAGCGCCCATCGTGATCAATCGAACTAAAAACGGTATCCGGGTGATAGGCATCCATGAAGGCACAGGGTCCATAGTCTATCGTTTCGCCACTTATCGCCATATTGTCGGTATTCATTACCCCGTGAATGAACCCAACCTGCATCCATTTAGAGATCAATGACGCCTGCTTTTCAATCACCGCATGCAGCAGGGCAAGGTAAGGATTTATTGCGCCGGAGAGATCGGGATAATGTCGGGCGATCGTATAGTCGGCGAGCGCACGCAGATCACCGACATTGCCGGTTGCTGCGGCGTACTGAAAAGTCCCCACCCGAATGTGACTGGCTGCGACGCGGGTCAGGATGGCCCCCGTTAGTCTGTCTTGACGAAAAACAGGTTCGCCCGTTAACGCTACGGCAAGGCTGCGGGTCGTCGGAATATCTAGTGCATGCATGGCTTCGCTGATGATGTATTCACGCAGCATGGGGCCCAAAGCTGCACGACCATCCCCTCGACGTGAGTAAGGCGTAGGCCCCGACCCCTTGAGCTGTATGTCTCGCCGTATTCCTTCAGGGCTGATATGCTCGCCCAGCAGTACGGCACGACCATCCCCCAGCATGGCGAAGTGCCCGAACTGATGACCTGCATAAGCCTGAGAGATCGGGTTCACGCCTTCAGGCAGGAAATTTCCGGCAAACATCGCAACACCTGATGCCCCCTCCAATGCCGGCATATCCAAACCCAGCATGCCGGCGAGTGGACGATTGAGGACGGCCAAGCGCGGCATGCTCACCGGCACCGGATGGACACTAAAATGAAATACCTGCGGCAGACGGGCATAACTGGATTCAAAATTCCAGCCGGCAGAAGGGTTGTTGACAGATCCAGCTAGAGCCTGCGGTTCAACCATTTGATCGATGATAGAACTATTCATTCTCAGGCGTCAGAACAGACCTATTGCCATTGGACTGCATTGGCGACACCAGGCCTGCGCGCTCCATTTCCTCAATCAGGCGAGCGGCACGATTGTAGCCAATGCGCAGGTGCCGCTGCACCGCCGAGATGGAAGCGCGTCGAGTTCTAAGCACGATAGCGACGGCCTCGTCATACAGCGGATCAGACTCGCCGCCAGCCTCGCCGACAACACCAGTTTCACCTGCCTCAAGCTGCTCAGCCTCGCCAGTCAGGATGCCTTCAATGTAGTTGGGTTCGCCCAGAGTCTTGATGTATTCCACCACCCGATGCACCTCGGCATCGGACACAAAAGCGCCATGAACGCGTTGCGGGTAGTTCGTGCCTGGTGGCTGATACAGCATGTCGCCCTGACCCAGCAAGGCTTCGGCTCCCATATGATCGAGTATGGTTCGGGAATCGATCTTGCTCGACACCTGGAAAGCCACGCGCGTCGGAATATTGGCCTTGATCAAACCGGTGATGACATCGACACTTGGCCGTTGCGTCGCCAGCACCAGATGGATGCCGGAGGCTCGTGCCTTCTGAGCGAGGCGAGCGATCAACTCTTCCACCTTCTTGCCAACCACCATCATCATGTCGGCCAACTCGTCGATCACCACCACGATCAGCGGCAACTCCTCCAAAGGTTCCGGACTTTCCGGCGTCAGACTGAAGGGATTAGTGAGTTTGTTGCCGGCTTTTTCGGCCTCGCGCAGCTTGTGGTTGTATCCCGCCAGATTGCGCACGCCCAAGGACGACATCAGACGGTAACGTTTTTCCATTTCCGCCACGCACCAGTTAAGCGCGCTCCCTGCCTGACGCATATCGGTCACCACCGGTGCCAACAGGTGCGGTATGCCCTCGTAGACCGAAAGTTCCAGCATCTTGGGATCAACCAGAATGAGGCGCACCAGCTTTGGGTCCGCCTTATACAACAGGCTCAGAATCATCGCATTGATCGCCACCGACTTGCCAGATCCGGTGGTCCCCGCCACCAGCACATGGGGCATCTTGGCCAGATCTGCCACCACCGGCTTGCCGGCAATATCCTTGCCCATGGCGATGGCCAAGGGAGAAGCCATATCGGCATAAACTTGAGAACTCAGGATCTCGGACAAGAATACGACCTGACGCTTTGGATTCGGAATTTCCAGGCCCATGCAGGTTTTACCGGGGATGGTTTCGACCACCCGGATGCTGACCACAGACAGGGCGCGTGCCAGATCCTTGGCCAAATTGGTGATCTGGCTGCCTTTGACGCCAGCGGCCGGTTCAAATTCGTAGCGAGTAATAACCGGTCCAGGCAGGGCAGACGTTACTTTGACCTCTATATTAAAGTCCATCAACTTGCGCTCAATCAGGCGCGAAGTAAATTCCAAAGTCTCGACACTCTGCACCTCAACCTCTCCATGCGGCTGATCCAGAAGATGCAAGGGCGGCAGCGGCGAATCAGGCAGGCTTTCAAACAGGGAGCGCTGACTTTCTTTTTCGATGCGGTCACTCTTGGGGATTTCCAGCACCGGCGCTTCAATTTGCACGGGAACGCGATCTTCGGTCCGTTTACGTTCACTCTCGACATATTCCGCTCGAAGTTGCTCGGCTTCCTGCCCCACCTGCCTGTCCTGACGGTCGTGCCAACGCGTGAGCAAGAAGACAAAAATCGTCTCAAGCCAGGTACCGATTTTTTCGGTAACGTTCAGCCAGGACCAGCCGGTAAACAGGCTGAAGCCAGCGGCAAAGGCCAACAACAACAACATACTGGAACCGGCGTAGCCAAGCGCATGGCGAAGCGAACCATCGACCACCTCTCCCAACATGCCTCCAGGCGCCAGCGGCAATATCACTGGTAGACCCCGCAGGTGGCCGGCTTCCAGTGCGGAGGACGCAATCAGCATCAGACTGAAGCCAAAAAAATGCAGGAACATAAGAGGGCGATTACTGGAGCCATACTTCTCAAGACGCAGATAGACCAGCCACATGGCATAGAACAACAACACAACCAACCACCAAGCGGAAATGCCGAGTAAGTACAACAAAATATCTGACAGCCAGGCACCGACGGCACCCCCGGCATTTTGAATCGTCATGAAATCGCTGGCGCTATGCGACCAGCCAGGATCGTCGCGATGGTAGGTGTATAAAATGGTCGTCAGATAACTGCCGACCACCACCAGCAGCAACCACCACGCCTCGCGGACGAGTCCCACCGTCTGCTCTGGAACAGGCGTGCGCGTCGAAGTCGCGGATGAGGGCGTTTTTTTAAAAAACATGCTGTCGGCTGATGGCTTTGTGCGCGTAAGATTTGATTTTACCGGACTTTTCCATAGGAGCACTAATCACATGACACTGACCGAACTGCGCTACATCGTGGCCGTTGCACGCGAACGGCATTTTGGCCGTGCGGCACTGGCTTGTTTCGTTAGCCAACCCACACTCAGTGTCGGCATCAAGAAGATTGAGGCCGAGCTTGGCATCACCATTTTCGAGCGCGGCTCAAACGAAATTTCGCTCACCCCGGTTGGCGCTCAGATCGCCGAGCAGGCTGAACGCACACTGGATGAGGCAGATACCATACGCACCATCGCCCAGGAGAGCGGCGACCCCTTGGGGCACCCACTGCGTCTGGGGGCCATCTTCACCATCGGTCCTTATCTGCTGCCACTAATGCTGCCCCTGTTGCGCGCGTCTGCCCCCAACATGCAACTACTGATCCAGGAAAACTATACCGCCACCTTGCGTGAACAACTCAAGCAGGGCAAGCTGGATATCGCCATTCTTTCACTGCCATTCGAGGAGTCCGGCATGGAAATCCTGCCGCTTTACGACGAACCATTCCAGGTCGCGATGCCGGCCGGACACGCTTGGGAGGCGCGTGAGGCCATCCCGCCGGAAGATCTTGGTCAGGAACCCGTGCTGCTTCTGGGTGCAGGCAACTGCTTTCGTGACCAGGTATTACAGGTTTGCCCCAACCTGGCCCGCGGCACATCACCCAACGGCATGCAACAGACGCTTGAAGGCAGCTCGCTGGAAACCATTCGCTACATGGTCGCCTCAGGTGTCGGCATGACCATCCTGCCCTGCACAGCAGCCCATGCATCGACGGACGCGAACAGCATGCTGCGATTCCGACCCTTCATCGCACCCCAGCCGAAACGACGGGTAGCGCTGGTCTGGCGCAAGACCTTCACCCGCCCGCAAGCAGTGGAAGTCATTCGGCAAGCGATACTGCAGTCTGTGCCTGGATGTGTGAAGAAGATCAAGACTGAGGACTGAATCAATAGCGTGCATCTATCACTTAAATTAAAACAATCAATTTTATATATTTAGAATATTGGCATAACATCCGAACCACTTAAGCACCTCAGTCCTGAGACCTCAGTCCTTAGTCCTGATTTCTCGACACCTGTTAAAATATAGCCAACCACTTTTCTGGAGTTTCACATGACCACTCGCCACGCTCACCTTCTCATCCTCGGTTCCGGCCCTGCCGGTTATAGCGCAGCCGTATATGCCGCGCGCGCCAATCTGAAGCCGGTGCTGATCACCGGCATGGCACAAGGCGGTCAACTGATGACCACCACCGAAGTGGACAACTGGCCAGCGGATGCTCTTGGCGTGCAAGGGCCGGAGTTGATGGCGCGCTTCCAGCAACACGCGGAACGTTTCAATACCGAGATGATCTACGATCACATCCATACCACGCACCTGCTTGAGACCCCAATCCGCCTGGTCGGCGATGCCAGCGAATACACCTGCGATGCGCTGATCATCGCTACCGGCGCCTCAGCCCAGTACCTGGGCCTGCCTTCGGAGGAAAAATTCTCCGGACGCGGAGTTTCCGCCTGCGCCACCTGCGATGGCTTTTTTTACCGTGACCGGGAAGTGGCCGTGATCGGTGGCGGCAATACCGCCGTGGAAGAGGCGTTATACCTCGCCAACATTGCCAGTCGGGTCACACTGGTACATCGTCGTGACAAATTCAAGGCCGAGGCCATCCTGGTTGACAAGCTGATGGAACGGGTGGCTGAGGGGAAAATCGTACTGGAACTCCACTCCACGCTAGATGAGGTACTGGGTGATGAGAGTGGCGTGACCGGCATGCGGGTGAAGAACGTCAACACCGGAATGACGCGTGACATCACTCTGCATGGCGTGTTCATCGCTATCGGCCACAAGCCGAACACCGACATTTTTGCCGGTCAACTGGAGATGGAAGGTGGCTACATCGTCACCAAGATGGGTCGTGGTGGCAATGCCACGGCGACCAGCGTGCCCGGCATATTTGCCGCTGGCGATGTGCAGGACCACATCTACCGGCAGGCCGTCACCAGCGCCGGCACTGGTTGCATGGCGGCGCTGGATGCTGAGCGCTACCTAACAACCAGTAGGGGCTAGGGGCTAGGGAATCTAGGGAATAAAGTCTAGGGACGAGCAATGGCCGACGACAGCCAGCTGTTTCAGGACGAGGTCAGAGACGTGCGGCCGCTGAAACAGACGCGCGTCAACCATGCCGTGCCCAGGCCACGTCGCAGATCCAACAGGTTTTTTGATGACGAACGTCGGGCATTAGCAGATTCCTTCTCCGATCATTACATTCCCTCGCACGAACTGGAAAGCGGTGAAGAGGCCAGCTACCTTCGCGCCGGCCACTCGCCCGACATCCTGCGCAAACTGCGA
This sequence comes from uncultured Methylobacillus sp., assembly GCA_903824575.1. Lineage (GTDB taxonomy): Bacteria > Pseudomonadota > Gammaproteobacteria > Burkholderiales > Methylophilaceae > CAIJXJ01. The sequence goes on along the minus strand of CAIJXJ010000150.1, from coordinate 8,186 downwards.
CGCAACCATTGGGGCGTTCAGGGACAACTGGATCTGCATGGCATGCGCGCAACCGATGCACGCCTCCATGTCGCGGAATTTCTTCTCCATGCCTTGTCGCGCGGCGCACGTTGCGTGCGCATCATCCATGGCAAGGGCCTGGGCTCGAGGAACGGCGAACCGGTATTGAAAAACAAATTGCGCAGCTGGCTGGTGCAACGCGAGGAGGTCATCGCCTACTGTCAGGCGCGCACGTCCGACGGAGGTAGTGGCGCACTAGTGGTCTTATTCAGGAATGGTGTTTGATGAAGCAGGAACAGTTGCAGCGACTGCTGACCGTCGCCATGCCCTACGGCAAATACAAGGGCCGGCTGATTGCCGACCTGCCTGGGCATTACCTTAACTGGTTCGCACGCGAGGGCTTTCCACCAGGCGATATCGGCCGCCTGCTGGCACTGATGCAGGAAGTCGATCACAACGGATTGTCATCCCTGCTCGACCCGTTGAGGAAGCGGTAGTCAGCTTGCTATGAAAAAGAAAAAGCTGGACCTGGTAAGCTGCTTATTCCACCCAAGCAGCCAGTCAAAATGATGCAAGGCGGCCACTCAATTTTTAATCTCTGATCCCCACCAAACTCCAATTGAGCGACTGAACTAATCTACTTCGCTACGCCACCCAATGGATTACCGGCGAACATTAACTTCCAGTCACGCCATAAAAGTTCAACTAAGGGAAACCCTTAGACTTAAATAAGAGCTCCCCCAATATCATCTTGTGGTTATGTTCGATACGATGAGTGAAGTTAGTCATATTGGACTCGTTTTGGAAAAATCAGATCTCCCAGTTAGTTTGCGCACTGTCAGTTGCCGCATCAAATCTGATGCAGCATTGGAACTAAATACTGCAGCGGAAGTGATCAATTTTGTCGCAGAAAATGTCAGTAAAAAGCCACCTAAAACATGGAAAGTAGCGACTGAAGTAAAGTCTAAGCCTTTTAAAGGTAGAATTTATGCGGGCGCTCCATTGATCTTCGATAACTCAATGATGCTGTTTACACAGGCGACGCCACCCCTTTTTTGCCTTCAGATCGAAGCCTAATTCAGATCAATTGGAGCATTTTGCAAGACCCTCTAAAGTACTATGCTAAAAAAAATCAAATGGCTCAGAGAAAGATCAACTTTCGGAAATGATCCATGATATGGATCGAATCGAGAATAATTCAAGAAAATTGATTCATCTGTTTTTTCAATCCGGAAAAATCTCGGCCTAAAACCCCTGACTTCAAGTGATAAGGATATAAATATGTTTGAGAACATGATGTTAAGATCAAAGCTCCAACTGCTCATCGGGGTAGCACTATTTGCTTTAGTGGCCTTGAGTGTCATCGCATGGGTGAGCCTCTCTAATACAGCTCAACAGTTAGATGAAATTGGATCCAACCGCCTGCCTTCGGTGGAGGGCCTGGAGATCGTTAACGAAGGACAGACTGCAGTTCAATCAAACAATCGCTATGTGGCCTTTTTCGAGAATGACTACAAGTCGCAAGCAAAATTTGTCGAAGCGTTAAAAGCTCGTGATGAAATATGGGCCCGAATAGACAAAGGATGGAAGCTTTATGAACCACTCCCCCAGACCAAGGAAGAAGAGGCGTTGTGGAACCAGTTTGTTAAAGAGTGGAATGACTGGAAGGCTGCTGATGCAAGAATCGCAGAGAACATTTCCGATTTGAGCAAGAGTAGCAGCGAATCGATGCAGAAAGCACTGTTTGTTGAATATTACAAACGCGCTAATGATGCGGCACCTTTATTTGCGAAATCTGAAGCAAGCCTGGCCCAGCTTGTAGAACTTAATGTGAAGTATGGAAATGACGCAGTTGCAGAAGGTAGTCGAGTAGAAAGTTCATCAAAGCATTATCTTCTGGCCGGATCAGTCGCTAGTTTAATCATTCTGACTTTACTGGGCATTGCCATATTTCGCAGTATTCTTGCGCAGTTGGGCGGGGATCCGGCATATGCCTCCGGTGCCGTGAAAAAGATCGCCGCTGGTGACCTGTCATTGAATCTTGACGTTCAGTCTGGCGATACCAGCAGCTTGCTTTACTCACTGCAACTGATGCAGGAAAGCCTGCGCAGCATTGTTGGAGAAATTACCCAGATTGTACAAGCTGCCGCCGTGCGTGGGGACTTCAGCGTCAAGATGAATCTGGATGGCAAGCAAGGTTATACCAAGACGCTGTCTGAGCTGCTGAACCAGTTATCGGATGTGACCAGCACCGGTCTGAATGATGTCACACGCGTGGCACAAGCACTGGCAGAAGGTGACCTCACACAAAAAATTACTAAGGACTATCCGGGCGTATTTGGCCTGACCAAAGTAGGTGTCAACAACACCGTAGATTCTTTGAACCGAATCGTTGAAGAAATCAAACAGATCGTTGAAGCGGCTGCTGTGCATGGTGACTTCAACGTGAAGATGGATTTGACGGGCAAGCAGGGTTATACCAAGACGCTGTCGGAACTGCTGAACCAGTTATCGAATGTGACCAGCACCGGCCTGAATGATGTCACACGCGTGGCACAAGCACTGGCAGAGGGTGATCTCACACAGAAAATTACTAAGGACTATCCGGGCGTATTTGGCCTGACCAAAGTAGGTGTCAACAATACCGTAGACTCTTTGAACCGAATCGTTGAAGAAATCAAACAGATCGTTGAAGCGGCTGCTGCGCATGGGGACTTCAGCGTGAAGATGGATTTGACGGGCAAGCAGGGCTACACCAAGACGCTGTCGGAGCTACTCAATGAACTTTCTGATGTGACCGACACGGGTTTGCGAGATGTGATGCGCGTTTCCAATGCACTGGCTAATGCTGACCTGACCCAGACGATTACCAAAAACTATCCTGGATTGTTCGGGGAAACTGGAAATGGGGTTAATAGCACCGTAGAGAACCTCAAGCGTCTTGTGGGGGATATCAAGATCGCCGTTGGATCCATCGGCACTGCTTCCCAGGAAATTGCCGCCGGCAACACCGATCTCTCCAGCCGGACCGAAGAGCAGGCCTCATCGCTGGAAGAAACAGCTTCTTCAATGGAGGAACTCGCCTCCACCGTGAAGCAGAACGCCGAGAATGCCAAACAGGCGAATCAACTTGCTGCTGCAGCCTCCAGCGTGGCTATCCGAGGAGGAGAAGTTGTGGGACAGGTCGTGACAACGATGGACTCAATCAACGCTTCTTCTCGCAAGATTGAAGACATCATCAGCGTCATTGACAGCATCGCCTTTCAGACCAATATCCTCGCTCTCAATGCAGCGGTAGAAGCTGCCCGCGCCGGTGAACAGGGTCGTGGTTTTGCCGTAGTCGCGACCGAAGTACGCAACCTTGCCCAGCGTTCTGCCGCCGCCGCAAAGGAAATCAAGCAACTAATTTCTGAATCAGTTTCAGAAGTTGAGCAAGGTAGCAAACTAGTCAGAACGGCCGGGCAAACCATGGAGGAGATAGTGCACTCTGTTAAGCATGTTACCGACATCATGTCTGAAATTGCAGCAGCATCCGTTGAGCAAAGCGCTGGGATCGACCAGATCAACAATGCTGTGACACAAATGGATGAAGTGACACAGCAGAACGCTGCCTTGGTGGAAGAAGCGGCCGCTGCTGCCGAGTCCCTGGAAGAACAGGCGCAAGTATTGATGGAGTCTGTTGACCAGTTTCGTATTGAAGATTCCAAACACCAGACCATAAAAACACAGGCACTGCCGCCGTCCAAGGCCATCGGCAAAGCGGCAGTCAGATTGCCTCAACCGAGTAAAAAGCAAGCACCTGCAGTTAGAGCTCCAACAGATGCTGAGTGGGAAGAGTTTTAAACTGCACAATTCTTATAAATGCACAGCCTAAATTCACTAAAGATTGTTCTAGTCCTGCTGTCATGGCTATGGCTTTCACCTGCCTGTCGCCTGGAGAGAGTCACCCTTCAACTCAAATGACATCATCAATTTCAATTTCGGGTTACTACGCAGCAAAGGAACTTGGTTACTACTAGGATGTGGGTTTAGAAATCACGATAGAACCCGTATCCGTCAATAAAGACCGCCATTGCCAACGTTTTTGATGGGAATGCGTAATATAGCGTGAGTAGTAGCGATCTTTTACTGCTTCGCAGTTCGGGCAAGCCGGAGGGGGTTCTTGGCGTCATTTTTCAGCACTCCCCTTCCAACTAGGTTTTTTTAGCCAGTATGGATGCACCGCATATCAGGGATATTTATTCAAGCAAGCCAGTGCCACTTGATCAGTTTGAGGCCTTAATCAAGCCCGTTAATTAAAAGGATTTGCTATGAGTATCAGAACCAAACTCAATATTCTTAACTTGGTAACATTGGTCGGCTTGGGCCTGATCATGTTTATCACTGTCACGGGCCTTAATGCGATCAGTGACGCAGAGCAAACAGCCCATCGCAGGGAGGGTTACGTCATCGATCTGGTTGAAGTAAAAGCCAGTGCACTGTCCAGCATCATGCTTGACCCGGTGGCGCCGGAGACCAAGGATGTGTTTTCTGCGGCTGAGCAGAATATTGCCCTGCATGGCGGCACCGCCGTAAAAGCAATCAAAAGGACTGAGATTCGCGACGAACTCAAGACTATTCTCGACCAGTGGAATCATTACGACAAGGCATCACTTGCACTCATCAAGTTGGCAGCCACCGATCTAAAAGGTGCCAATGAGCAATTGGTCCCTCTCTACAATCGCGAATTCAAACCATTCCAAGCAGCGCTTGAGAAATTTGTCAGTAGCCGACAGGAAGAGGCCGCACAATCACAGAACCAAGCTAAGGAAGTTTCCAGCAAGACCTACTGGGAAAGCATTGGCTTGCTGGCGCTGGTTGCCATCATCAACATCGCCGTGGCGCTCAATCTATCCACGTCATTGCAGTCCGGCTTACACGGAATACAGCAAAAACTGATTCCCTTGAAGCAAGGCGATCTGACGCAAAGGCTTCCAACAGACACCCATGACGAATTGAGCGAAATTTCTACTGACGTCAATGCCTTTATTCAGGAATTACAAAGCATCGTACAACGGACGCGTGAACGTGCAAACATGGTTACCAGTTCGGCTATACAGCTAGCTTCAGCCTCCTCGCAGGTAAAAACAAGTACCGACCATCAGAGCGAATCAGCATCATCAGTGGCGGCTTCCGTGGAGCAATTCTCGGTGAGTCTTGATCAGGTGGCTGACAATGCTTCTGAGGCAGAACAGAAGGCGGGTATGTCGGGTGATATCGCTCGTCGTGGGGGAGTTGAAGTGCAATCGGCCGTTGATGAAATACGGCGAATTGAAGAAATAGTCAACAGTGCTTCTACGCAGATTCAAGCGTTGGGTCATAAAGCACAGGAAATCAGCGGCATTGTGAACGTCATCAAAGAAGTCGCTGATCAGACTAACCTGCTAGCACTCAATGCCGCGATTGAAGCAGCACGTGCTGGCGAAGCAGGTCGTGGTTTCGCCGTGGTGGCCGATGAAGTTCGCAAACTGGCTGAAAGAACAGCCAGGTCGGCACAAGAAATCACGAACATGGTGGGTTCAATACAAGGGGAGAGCGAAATCGCCATCAGTATAATGATCAAGGGCAATGAACTGGTAGCCATTGGCGTCAAGAAAGCCGAGCAGGCGGGTAGTTCAATGGTGCAAATTAATGACAGCTCATCTGGTGTTATTAACGCTGTGAGTGATATTTCTTCCGCACTTCGTGAACAACGTATTGCCAGTACCGATATTGCAAAACATATGGAGCAGATTGCGCAAATGACTGAAGAAAGTGGCGCGGCTGTTTCCGAAGTATCCTTCGCCGCCATGAATCTGGAGAAACTTGCAGAAGAACTTCAACAGGAAGTTGCCAAGTTTAAAACTTAAGGCTTTGTTGTCGGCTTACTACGTATTACGACCAAATCCACCACCTAAAATGATCGCAAACCCGCCACCGATTCCAATCGGAAAACCAATACCCGTAACAGTGCAGTGGCGGCATGAGGCTGTTGTCGTAATTGACAACACATTAACGCGTTGTCATAATTGCCAACATGGAAGCAACATTAATCACCCGTTTTAAAAACGTCACTGTGGATGGCGCGATAATAGAGGTTGTAGTGTGGAAAGTGCCTTCCCCTGTTCCGCCAACAGAACATTGTTACAAATACAGAGCTGTCTATGTTGTGGACGGCATTCGTATGGTGGGATTTGACAACGAACGTGGTAAAGGTGATCACTGTCACCTCGATGGCGTGGAGGTGCCCTACACTTTCACGGATGTAGATCAGTTAATCGAAGATTTTATTGCGGCAGTTGCAGCCAGGAGAGAGCCATGAAAGACCGCCACCTCACTATTACCATGCAACCAGACTGGAAGAATGCGTTGCGCGCCACTGGACAAGCGGCCAAGGCTGACACTTACCAGGGCGAGATGCTTAATTTTGAAAGCCCTGTTCAATTTTTCGGGCAACTCTCTGAGAAGCGCTGGAAGATCATTCGTGCCACGCAAGGCAAAGGTGAAATGTCCGTGCGCGAACTCGCTCGGGTCATTGGGCGCGATGTAAGGCGTGTGCATGAGGATGTGGTTATTCTCGCGGGGTTGGGCCTGCTAGAGCGCACGGCGGAAGGTGGTGTTGTGTGCCCTTATGCGTCAATGCATATCGATATGCACTTAAAAGCAGCGTGATCACAGTTCTTAAGCATTGTGGGGAGCCGAAAAGTTTCTCATTTATCCCCTTCACCGTGGTGCAACGGAGCTTTTTATGTTGTCTTTTGTAATATGGGTAACAGTTGATAAATTGAGCACCAAACCTCCAGCCTCATGCAGCACGGCATCAAACAGTTTTAGCACGTCTTTATCGAAGTCTGTACTTTCTTCGGCTTCCATCTTGAATAGTTGCAGTTGATTCAATAGATTATTGAGGATGTGCTGGGATGCTTGCACAGTTGACAGGTATATTTCGCGCTTCTCATGCTCTCGTAACTTCTCATTTAATTCACGGAGTTGCTCTTCATTATTTTTACGTTGAGTAATGTCATGGCCAAGGCCAAGTACACCAATTAATTTGCCGTTTGAATCCAACATCTGTGTTTTAGTTGTTTCGAGCAATTCAGTATGACCGTCGACTGCAAAGGTCACTGCCTCTTCATTAACGCTCGGCGAACTCTTAGACATTGCAAGGAGATCTTTCTCACGGAAAAAGTCTGCAAGATTCTTGTCAACGAAGTCATAATCTTTTTTACCAATAATATTAGCGACTGGTACGCCGAAAAATTGTTCGAATCTTGGGTTGCAGGTAAGGTAAACCCCATCAACATCTTTAAGCCATATCAGATCCGGTAACGTACAAATGAGGGTATGCAATTGCTGATGTTCAAGATCCAGTTTGGATTCGCGTTCAACTGCGTCAATATGTAACCTTAATATTATCAACGATACTACCGTTTATTCGTTTCGCGTTGAGGATCAAAAAAGCCATATACAATAAAATGGCCAGACTTATGCCAAGGGTGACACCACTTTTTTCAGCGATCAGATTAATCGCGAGGGGCAGAAGAACGGCGACCGGGAACACCCTTGCACAAAACAAATCCGTCGATAAAGTAACGATTGCGGCTGAAGATAAACCAACCAGCATGGTGACTAATATCATCTGGTGTGCGGGGTCATGTGGTGCAAAAAGTATAACGCCCGCTGAACCCCATGCAACTCCAGAGAGCAGAAGCAAAAAGCGATACCTCTTTAACCACATAGCTTTGACAGCATAGGTTACTTCTGGAGTGCGTTGGTAACTGGCGACAAGAACTCCTCGCAGCAATGAAATCACCACGATTACTGAGAACCATGAAATGACTGCCGAGGAACTGGCAATGTCTTGCTCAAGGTAGGCGAGTAACGCTGAAACCAATAGGTTGAGGACTATGGACAATCTACTCGCTGAGAACAATTGACGAAGTAGTTCCGATAAGATTTTGGCGTCTTTGCTTAAGTCGATGGGCATAAAATTTATTTAATTAGTAACATATCGTCTGTACTTTACGTCGCGGATTCAATTTCGAAGTGCAACGCCTAATGGGTGCTTGGTGTAGCGCACTGTCTTGCAAAAGAATACCTCAAATGGCGTTTTGAAGCCAAGCACTTTTCTGGGGCGATGGTTGAGACGATCCACGGCGAATTGCACC
>CAIJXJ010000149.1 GCA_903824575.1 uncultured Methylobacillus sp. | reverse complement strand
GCTGCTTTTTTGGCCCCATTTTCTCTCACAAATTTGCAAGGAATCAGGCCGTTATTATCTCATTTCTTGCAATTTATGACCACTAAAAATACAAATTTATATCTAATAATCAATGCGTTGTTAATTATTCAAGGTCGACTAGATAGTCGAGTCTATAATTGATGCTATGCCTACGAATCACACAATTAACGAGTCTCAGATACTTGACCCAGATCTTGCCGAAGCGCTAAGGTTGCTGGATAAATCGAACTTTCTACTGGCGGTGCACGATGCGAGCTTTCCAGGGGTGGAAGGTGAAGACGCCGGGCGAGGCAGCCCGTATGGCGTGGGTGGTCTGGCGCTGGCCCGATTTGCCCGAACTTTGGGTTTCACCGGCCTACAATTAGGCCCTCAGGGCCAGACATCGCGGGTAAATCACTCGCCTTATGATGGCACTATATTCTCCCGTAGCATCTTCTCGCTGAATCTAAAAGCGCTTGCACGCAACGCCGAGTGGGGTGGTTTGTTGAGTGAGGACATTTGGCGAGAAATGGTGACCGGTAATCCCCACCCCGACGGGAGGAGGGTGGACTACGCCTACACTTTTGACGCCTATGCAAAAGCGGTGACGGATATCCATCTGCGCTTTGATGCTGCTCGGCGGCGGCGCGAACCCGTAGCCTTACGGATTGACGCAGCGCTCGCCACCTTCTGGCAGGAGAATCGTTGGCTGCGCGACGATGCACTATACGAGGCTCTGAGCTTGGAGCATGGTCAGCTTTCCTGGCGGCAATGGCCGCAGGAAGGGGGATGCGCCCTGGATCGAGGACTGCCCACTTCGACCGCCGCAGCCTACGAGCGACGCCGACAAATGCTAGAACAAAAACATGATGGCCTGCTGGAGCGTTATGCACTGATTCAGTTCATCTTGCTTGAACAGCACCGAACTTTCCAGGGTCAGATGCAAGCATTGGGCCTCAAGATCTATGGTGACGTGCAGGTGGGCTTATCCCTGCGCGATGCCTGGAGCCGGCAATCTCTGCTGTTGCGCAACTATGTCATGGGCGCCCCACCCAGTCGCACCAATGTCGATGGGCAGCCATGGAACTATCCAGTGCTGGATCCGGCCCACTATCTCTGCCCGGAAGGCGCTACTGGCCCTGTACTCGATTTTATCGCAGAGCGCCTGGGGAAGATGCTGGCGGAGTTCGACGGTCTGCGACTGGATCATCCTCATGGCCTGGTTTGCCCCTGGGTCTATCGGGCCGACGACCCCGACCCTTATCACGCGGTGCTGAACGGGGCGCGGCTGTTTTCCGCCCATGGCCTGCCCGACCATTCCGATCTCGCCCACCACGACATCATGCGCCCGGATCAACGCAACAGTGAGCGACCTGGTTATGCCGACGATTGGGTACGAGAACTGACGCCCGAGCAGGAGAGTAGCTACGCCCTGTTGATGGACGCCATCATGGAGGAGGTGCGCGTCCATGGCAAGCGCAGGGAGGACATCCTCTGTGAGGTGCTGTCAACTGAGCCGCTACCGCTTCAGCGGATAAGATTGCGGCATGACATGGGCCGCTTCAGGGTGACTCAGAAGGCTAATCTGGACGATCCCATGGATGTCTATCGCAGTGAGAACGCGCAGCCCCAGGATTGGATTATGGTGGGCAACCACGACACACCGTCCATCTGGTGTCTGGCCAAGGGCTGGCAGGGACGAGAGGAAGGGTTCAAGCAGGCGGCCTATCTCGCGCGTCGCCTGCGACCGGACGCTCCTGAACCACTGGCATCTGCCTTGGCCGCCGACTATCGCAAACTGGCCCACGCCAAGGTGGCTGATCTCTTTCTGAGTCCTGCCCGCCAGGTCATGTTGTTCTTTTCTGACTTGTTCGGACTGGAGGACACCTACAACACACCGGGCACGGTGAACGAGGAAAACTGGACCCTGCGGATACCGCCGGACTTTTACCTCCGCTATGAAGATGACCGGCGGCGAGGCGATGCCCTCAACCTGCACGTGGTGCTGGCGTTGGCTTTGCGCGCGAGACCGGAGATCGCCCGCGCCAACCCGGAACTCATCGCCAGACTGGAGGCGAGTGCGGGCTGGAGTATCGATTGATCAGGCGAGGTCTTTGGTCGTAAGCGTCAATAGGACAGCCCATAACAGGGTTGCAGGGGCTTAATGATCGCAGCGTGCGTATCGTTTCCACCGACGGTGGATTGCCTGCTAGGCTCCCGATGATTGCACGCTCTCAACGATGATCAGCCCCACCGGAAATTCTGCTAGCACTTGTGCGACGGGCAGGCACCATCCAGACAGCCGCTGATGTGGCTTCAGCAGCTTTCCCGTGAAGGCACAGGTGTATTGGTTATAACGCCGATGAGAAGGCATGTCTACTGTTGTATTCCCCCAAACCTTTTCTCCCAGAGGGAGTGTGTCGACGTCTCCCAGCAGTTGCGCGAAAAAACGCGGCGCCACCGTAATGACAGCACGTTCGCCGGCTATGCGTGCATAAGCGCACAAATGAGCGGAATGTTCCCCCTTTACGGCCAACTGTAAATATTTTCCTTGCTGAAACACGCCTGGCCAGCGCTCCCGCAACGCCAGCGCCGATCTAATAATCAGCAATTTGGCCCGACCATCTTCCAACGTATCACATAACGCGCTTACCCCCGCCCTGCGTTGTTGCGATGTTTTGGTAGCAAGCTTCTGCAACTCATCGAGCATGGTTCGGCGGTAGCTGAAATCAACCGGCCGCCGGTTGTCTGGATCCACCAGGCTGAAATTCAATAATTCGCAACCTTGATAAATATCCGGCACACCTGGCACAGTTAGCTTTATCACTGTCTGCGACAGACTGTTAAACATTCCCAGCCGCGCAATCCGTCGCTGAAAAGGCAAGAAATCCGTCATGAATGTACTTTCCAATGGCGCATTTACCAGTGCATTGACAAAGGCCAATACGGCGTCTTCATAGGCTTTATTGGGATTTATCCAGCTGGTATGAACCTTGGCCTCGCGCACCGCCTTGATCAGATATTCCGTCAACCGGACACCCAAACACGCCATTTCATTTGCATCCGGTTTACCTGACGGCCAG
>CAIJXJ010000148.1 GCA_903824575.1 uncultured Methylobacillus sp. | reverse complement strand
TCTGCCTACTCTGAAATGGCGATGGGTCTGGCGCTGCTGTTTGGCGTGTCGTTGCCGATCAATTTCAACTCCCCGTACAATGCGGCCAGCATTGCCGAGTTCTGGCGACGCTGGCATATCACGCTTGGGCGCTTCCTGCGTGATTACCTATACTTTCCCTTGGGTGGAAGCAGACAAGGGCAGAGTAGGGCAGTCTTTGCGGCGTTGGTGGTCATGTTGCTGGGTGGATTGTGGCACGGTGGGGGCTGGACGTTCGTGATCTGGGGAGCAATGCATGGCGTTTATCTGGCGGTTCATCGGGTGTGGAGTGCGCGCTACTCTATGCCTCGTCTGCTGGGCGTTGCGATCACGTTCCCTGGTGTGCTGTTTGCCTGGGTGATGTTCCGCGCTGCGTCGGTCAGCGATGCCGTAACGATCTGGAAGACCATGCTGGGATTGAATGACCTGATATTGCCTGCTGTTTATCACACCATCGCACAGACGCAACACTCCCCTTTCATCAACGGCACTGAGTTTTGGTATATGGCCTGTCTGTTGGCGTTTGTGATGACTGGTAAAAATATTCATGAAACGCTTGTGTCCTTCGTTCCATCACGATTCTCAGCCATTTACGCATCCGTGATGATCTTTGCCAGCATTCTGGCCTTGGGTCGCCCAAGCACCTTTTTGTATTTTCAGTTCTGAAACCTTGAATCCGACAAATTGAATAGGTGATTAAAAATGTTCTATCTCTTCATTGCAATAATTGAAACCTGTGTTTTATTCAATCTATTGCTGGTCTTTCATGAGCTGGGACATGTAGTAGTAATGAGTTACTACAAAATTGAGACGGAATATATTGCGATTGGCTGGCCGTCGATCATCAAGGTCAAGATAGATAACACCCCTTATCACCTGGGCATCCTGCCGATTTTTGGATTCGCCTACTCCAGACGATTTTTTCAAAGCGATATTCCGCTCAACCAGGCTGCTGTAATAGCACTTGCCGAGCCTGTCACCTCAATCGTTTTGGGTAGCATTATGCTGTTTATTGATTCCACAAAGGGCAGCCTGTTTTACAACGGCGGTATTGTGAGCCTTATGATTGGCTTCACCAATTTAATCCCGTTGCCGCCGATGGACGGCTGGCACATCTTTCGTAATTTGATGCACAAAAATGGTCTGGATATACCGGAACACTATAAAAAATTACTTCCGGTCATAGGCTTGGTCGTTGTAACCATCATAGCGATGATACTTGTTGAACTTTTGAAGAAATACAGTTCGACGTGAATCTGCGCGCTTGGAATTACTGGGTTGCATCGGCCTTTCTGCTTGGCGGAATGGCGGTAGTGGCGTTCAACTATTTTGTTGATCCTTACGAAGTGTTTGGACATCACTACCTGCGCAGCGGGCATTCGGTCAATGAACGTTACCGCAAGGTGGAACATCTGCTGCATGACAATGTGCAAAGCGATTCCTACATCCTCGGCTCGTCGGTGATGGGGGTCTACGATCCAAAGGTGGCAAGCCGGTTGAGCGGACGTTCCTTTTACAATTTGTCGTTTCTGGCAGGCACGCCACAAGAGGCATTTGATACGCTGCGTGCGCTCAAGCGTAGCAGCAAGCCCATCAAGGAGGTCTTGATCGG
>CAIJXJ010000147.1 GCA_903824575.1 uncultured Methylobacillus sp. | reverse complement strand
GCATTGCCGCCCCTCCATGTACGTCTGCATTTCGATCCATTCGAGTTCGCGCTGACGAGTCAAATGTTCGATACGATCCTTGTTCAACTTAAAGGGCTGCGCAGTTCGGCTCCATTTTGATTCAATTTTCACTACCGGCGCGGCATTCTCGACTACCAGAAGTTTTAATACCTTTTCGATTTGTGACTGACGCAGGTTAGCAACCCTTTCCAATTCTCGCACGGTCATGCCATCGGTTTCACAATCCTCCAACGCCTTTAGAATTCGATCGATCTGCCACTCAGGTGGAAAGGCTGAATCACGGAAAAACGCATTGATTTCATCTTCCTCATCACCTGATAGAAGCACACCGAAGGCTGCATCGATCGCGCGTCCGGCCCGCCCAACTTGCTGATAATAGAACACCACCGAACCCGGTGTCTGATAATGGATTACAAAATTTAAATCGGGCTTATCGTATCCCATCCCCAAAGCAGTAGTTGCCACCAAACATTTAATCGTGTTCCCCAACAAAGCCAATTCTAGAGCTTGACGGTCTTGATCTGATTTTCCAGAATGATAGGCATGAGCATTAATATCATTTTCCTGCAGCCACTGAGCAACTCGGTCGGCATCACGGGTGGTTAATGTATAAACGATTCCACTGCCGGGAAGTTTCGGAATCTGATTTGCCATCCATGCCAAGCGTTCTGCTGGATTAGCCATGCGAATCACTTGTAATGCCAAGCTTTCTCTAACCAGAGGGCCGCGCTGAACCATCACTTTACCGCCCAATTGTTCTGATACATCCTTCTCAACACGGTGATTCGCCGTAGCTGTGGTTGCCAGCACTGCAATGTTACGAGGTAGCAGACGAAGTATCTGGCCAATACGTCGATAATCAGGACGAAAGTCATGCCCCCAATCCGAAATGCAGTGCGCCTCATCAATCACCAGCAGCCCAATGCGTGCTGCGATAGGCAACAGCGTATTGGTCACGAAATCATCATTGGCCAAGCGCTCGGGGGAGATCAGCAGCAAGTCAATCTCATCGTTCAAAAGCCGCTGTCGCACGGCACGCCAATCATCTGCGTTAGTCGAGTTGATTGTCTCGGCGCGGAGATTCAAGCGATTTGCCGCCTCAATCTGGTTACGCATCAAGGCCAACAGCGGAGAAATGATCAGCGTCGGCCCGGCACCCTGCTCACGCATCAGTTTGGCCGACACAAAATAGACCATGCTCTTGCCCCATCCGGTGCGCTGCACACAAAGCACTCGCCCGCGTTGGTTCACCAACTGGTCAATGGCTTCCCACTGACCGTCGCGAAAATCGATGGTCGGATTGGCGAGAGCGATACGGAGCCAGGTGAGAGCGGCATGGTTTTTAGTCATGGCTTCATCACTAATGGATGCGGTCTATGATTAATCATTATTCAATCCGAAGCTGCCACTTTATTTACTCTTCAAAATCCCATGCGCCATCAGCATAACCTTTGTCTCTACGCCTGAAAGCAACGTCCAGTGCATCCATAACCTGCTTTTGGCGTTCATTCATTTTCTCTCTATCACCTTGCTTGGCCAATTCCCGAACCCAATCAAGGGAACAAAACGTCTCAATATTTCCAAGGTTGATTGTATGTTTGATGCGGCCTACGTAATCGCTCATTCCATGCGATACAACCTGAGATGTAAACTTATCCAGAAACACCAAGAGATCATCAAAGTTAGAAATATTTCTTACAAGCCAAGATCGTATTTTTTCAGGATCACCCCATTTATTCCATCTAAACAGCAGACCAGCCAAATGAATATTGTTAAGTAGGCTTTGGGGTTCGCTTTGAGCTATGCTCTCCAGTTTCTGAACAAATGCAATCTTTGCAACTTCAAAGTTAGCATCATCAGTCAACAGAAATTCGGCTTGGTCTTTCTTTTCCCGCCTACTTTCTTCGCCAGCTAAAAGATTAGCCATAATGGAAAGACCGTTCGTTTTTGAAAATGCAGAGAGAAGTCTCTTCGCCCTATTCTCGACTAAATCCTCTTGTCGCAAATACCAGAGAACAATTCTTACAAGATGTAAATGGGAACTAAATCCTGTCAATCCACCAGACTCGCTCTCCGTTGTGTCTCCAATATCCATTAACGCTGGGATGAATGCATCAGAGTTATCCAAAGGAATGTCTTGTTTGTAAGTGTCAAGTTGACTTAATGCTGCCTTTAGCAGGCCCGCATCTTTCAACGAATTGAGATTTTGAACTAGACCGTCTCGATCTCCGCTCAGACCAATAATCCCCTCCAGGTCAGATTGAGAAATATCCCCCATAGGTATTGAGAACTGAAAATACCTTGGGAAAATATCCGGGTGGCATACTCTTAATTCTTTAAACCAAATTTGACTAAATTCACTGCCATAGTTGGAACCTCCAATAATGGATTCAATAGGAGGAAATATTAGTTTCAGTATTTGCTTTACGCTTTCTCGCCCATCTTCTGAGGCTTTTTCCAGTATTCTTGTTATCTCGGCCTGGGCTTTTTCCTTCTCATGACGCTCGGTATGGGCGACAGTTAACAGGCTTTTCGATGATGAAATACTCTTGTAAACGTCGGGTTCAAACATCCGGAGACACTCAATTGCGATCAAATCAACCGGATTAACTTCAAATGCCTTAGCGCCTTTAAGTAGTGCCACATAGAATGAAAGTGTTGATGAATATCGATAAACATTTCTGAGTGTCTTGAAGAATGGTCGCAGGCCACCATAAAATAAATTTCCCCACCGGGTTTGATCGAAACGTTTCAGAATCTTTGGGTCTTCTTCAAGTATTCGATCAAGACTGACGAAAAGTATCTTCTCTAATCGTGCTTGCTCGATTCTCGGAATATCGAATGGAACCTGGATAATTTTTTCCAGGTAATCTCTACCCGACTGCGTTTCGTCACTTAACCGACGTTCGACTATGTCTCTCTGAAAAAGGAGCAAGTAAACAACATTCGGGAAATCGGCGTTAGCTTTAACCAATTGAAACACGAGTCTTGTTTCTTCTGGTGTCAGTCGATCAATGTCATCAATTATGACAAGCAGCGACTTATCCATCGATCTCAAATCATCAGCCAAGCTGGATTTCAGCTTATCTAACGTTAGCTCGCTACGACTGGCGTGCTCTTCGGCAATTCCAGACAGTTGATCCGCAAACTTCCCACCCCATTTAAGAAATGCAGCCCAAGCAATAGTAATGGCCAGCAGAAAGCCTGAAGTATTTTTTACCCATTGCTGATCGATAAAAATCCCACCGAGGCCAAAGATGGCTACCAATGCGAACAGCGTTGGAAGTGCTGCGGTTAATCCGGTTACAAGGGTTGCACCGGAATTAAGATATAGCCCATAAAGCCTGATTTTTCGAGCAATATCTTTTCGTTTCTTATATACATCTTGCTGCCCAATCGAAGATGCCAATTGCTCAAAAAATGATTTTGAAATCTTGTCTTGACCAGCCCACTCCCATGGATTGAACTCAATCACCAGTGGAGATTCCAATTTCAGCTTTTCGAAGGCTGACAACGCCATATTTTTCAAAGAAGATTTTCCGCTACCCCAATCGCCATGAAGAGCAACTATTAGACTGTCTTTACCTTTCCAACCTGAAATCGCTCTGGCCAAAGATTCCGCAAACCGATCTCTATCGAGCAAGTCCTGATCGATTGACTGGATTGGGCGGTCTGCAGAAAAATCGTGATCAATATCAGTCATGCGAACAGGTCTCCGTGGCTTTCGTCGCTTTTGGATTTGCTACCACGTTTGACTTTGATCTTCGCTGAGGTGGCAATTTCCTGGTTGGCAGCCCGGCGATAGTTTTCGGCGAGGAGGCGTTTGAGGACTTCCTTGCGGGCGGCGGGGCTGATGGTGTAGCGGACGCGGTCGTTTTCGGGGAGGGTTTCAACCTCAACAAAGTCGTGGCCGAGGTCGAGATTAGTCCAACCGTATGCATCGCGGATGGCGATGTCGAGTTCGCGGTGGAGGCGGCGCATTTCGAGGATGCCTTGGTAACCAGCTTCGGCTTCTTCAATGGATTTCTTGCTGACCTTGGCGACTCGCTCAAGGGTGAGGTCACGGGTGTGGAACAGGTTGTAGATGTCGGTGAGACCCAACCATAGCTTTTCCATTAAAGCGTCACGGTGTTCATGATAACGCATGCCAACGACTTCAACATCATGCTGGGCAACTCCGCCTTCCGCCCAAACTGGTCTTGGAAATGTCTCTGCTATGTCAGTCGGTACATATCTTAAGTCTGATTTTAGCGTTGAAGCATATTTCCAAGCCCAAATATTGTGGAAAGTGCTCTGATACACGGCAAAATCACTATATTGATCCACATTGAAAACAACCGTCATCATCGAGAACACGTAAGACGCAGGAACAAAAACAAACGCGACAGTCTTGCTTGTTTGAGCCACCACAAGCACTCGCTTCTTTCCTTGAATCGTCTCATATAGGCGCATGCATTTTTCTGCATATTGCCACCACCGCTCTCGATAAACAGCCCGATTAACCAATTCTCGCTGAGGACGAACACGAGTGTCTATTAATGAAAAACATTCTGGATAGAGCTTTGCCTTTTCGATATCCCAATCTCGAAAATTTATTGCCCATCTTGATGGTCGTTGTCTTGGGTCGCCGTTTAAGTCTGCGCCTGACAGATATGGTTGAAGGATTTTTTGATTATTGGGGTTGGCAGAAATTAGTTTTGTTACATCGCTGGGATCGAGAAGAAAACCAGTGCCGAGAATCACACTCCCAATAAAGCTTCGGCATTCGTTTTCGACCAAATAAGATGGCTGAGCCTCAGGCTCTTCAGCGGTAAGCAACGGACTAATATTAGCTACTGTGCTGCCATTGAGAAAACGATTGTGAGGCCATAGCCCATTATGAATAGCGAGTAGTGATACCTCAAGAACAGCTCTACCCGGTCAACGAACCGATTTATTTGCATAGACGATTGAATAGCCTTTCTCGCAAAGGTAACCAATACCTCCCGCGCGCGAATCGCCTTGAGAGATCGTATTTGTTGAGATAAGTGAAAAAAATCCGTTCGGTCTTATGAGTAAAGACATGCGTCTAACAAAATACACTACCAAATCGGAAAGACCTCCAGCAGGTGGATATTCAAATTTCAACCAATTCAAAAATGCGTCACCGTAAGTTCCGGAAAGTTTTTTACCACCGAGATACGGCGGATTCCCCAAAATGCAATCAAACCCACCCCGCCCAATGATCTCCGGGAACTCCAGAAACCAGTGAAAGAAGCGCTTGCGCTCGGCCATCGCCCACGCCTCGGCGGTGGCCTGACCTTGCGGGATCATTTCGCCTTTCCAGTAGCGCCGATAAGTGGCATCGGTGATGAACTTTTGCAGATTGTCCGCCGCCTTGGGCAGATAGAACTGGGCAATGGGAATGGCGGCAATCTGATTGAGGAACCATGCCTCATCGCTCTGGCTGAAAGCGAGGTAGCGAGCCTTCTTGGCTTCGATTTCGTCGGGGGTGTGTTCCGGCAGCGTGGCGAGATCGTGCCAGCCGCGCAGGATGTCGTCGAGTTGCTTTTGCAGGCTGGGCGAGAGCGGCAACTGGCCAGCCTCGTGGTCTTTGCGCTCTTGCTTGTTGCGTTTCCTGAGTAGCGCGGCGGTTTCCTTGTCGTCGCCGGGCATCGTGGCGAAGGCTTCATCGGGCACGCCACGTTCGGCTTCCTCACGCCTTGCAAAGCCAACGATGGCGTTGCCGCATTTGATGTGGTGGTCGAGAAAGTTGAGCGGTTCGCCGGGGCTGTGTGCTTCGAGCCAGAGGGCGACCTTGCAGAGTTCGACGGCGAGCGGGTTCAAGTCCACGCCGTAGATGCAGTTGCGGATCACATCGCGGATGGCGCTGCGGAAGGCTGATGGCGAGGGCTGCTCTTCACCGGTGCGGACGATGGCAAGTTCGGTGGCAATGCGGCGGGCAGCGGCGAGCAGGATGTGGCCGGAGCCGCAGGAGATGTCGGCGACGCGCAGGTCGAGCAGCGCTTTTTCTGGGTTAGGTGCTTTGAGCTTGTCGGCGATCAGGTAGTCGAGCGAGTGCTTGATGAGCGGCTGGACGAGATCGTCCGGGGTGTAATGGCTTTGTGTGTCATCCGCCCCTGGTCGCAATTCGAATGTTGGCGTTGAAAGATAGAAAGTGAATGCTGTTTCGTACTTGAGCAAGCCTTCATAAACTGAGCCGAATTCCTCGACGTTAAGGGCGGCGTAGTTGACGCGGATGGTCTGGCCATTATCTGGATGCTGATACAAGCCTAGCGAACGTAAGCAGCCGAGCAAGACATCATTGCCCAGCTTTGCTTGCGCCAGTGGGCCAATGGCAGCAGGGCTGAACAGGTCGCCAGCGAGTGGGGCGATGCCCAGTTTTTCGCCAGGGCCATGTGCTTCAAATAGTCTAAAAGTGGCGAGCATTGCCAGCCACAGATCATGGTGACGTTTGTCGGCGAGGTGGCGTTTTTCGGAGAGAAGACGCAGACGTTCAAGACTGTAGTAGTGCCGATGGATGTCGCGCTGTTGCTTCGTGGCAGTAGGCGGAAATATCAGGCCACGCTCTTCAATGACAAGCAGAAATAACAGACGATAAATGAGGCGCAGTAGATGCTGGTAGTAAGTCTCCGGTGTGAGCTTACCCTCCGCAATCAACTGACGCAGTTCATCATTAGCCGGATGAGCAAGGAAGCCACTACCAAAGTCGCGTATGGCTTGCTCTACAGCTTTGGACAGACCTTCTCGGATACGCGCACCTGAGTCCAGCGAATCTTGGTGGTATCGCTCAATCAGGCTTTCGGCAGCGGCATCATTATTGGCAGGAAGACGCGAAACATGCAGCAGGCGATAAAGAATAGCGAAGTCGGCAAACAGGCCGTCGCTGAAAATGCGGTCGAGATCGAACTCGAGGTAACTGAGTTTGATGAGACGTGAACTGTCGCGCAGAAGTCGTAGCACTCTACCATTGGTGACAATACCGTAAAGCTCGTCATGCAGATTGAGATACTCTTGCACCAAGGCGTGGGCGGACATACGGGGTGCACCGGAATAGGTGCGCTCTGGCTTGCGATCTAGCCCTGCGCTTTCGCGATAGCCAACAATGTGAACCGGCGTATTGCCGCGATTAATTGCGCGGTGAGAAATCGTGTAGTTCTTGCCGTTAAGCTCGACTCCCTTGGCCTGATATTCGAGCTGATAGCCCAGCAAACCCATTAGTGGCACAACCCATTGCTGGCGGGTTTCGGTGGTGGCGGGTGAGTCTGCTTTGAGACTTTCTACTTTTCGCTGGAAGATGCGCCAGTAATCTTGCGCATCCGCCCAAGCACGGGCGATTTCGTCTTTTACCTTGGCGCCAGTATCAAAACCAAAGTCGGCGGGACGCTGGCCTATCGCTTCGTCGATGTGTCCAAGAATGTCTGGCGAAAGAATTGCGCCTTCTATGCGGATGCTGGGGTAGTTCATTGTGGTTTAGGACTTAAAATGATTGGACTGCCGTGGCGACGTGCTGACGGTTCAATCCAATCTAGTATTGAAACAAGTGTAGAACCATTCGGTTGGTGCCAGTTGGATGGCCCTGCACTCCATAAATTATTGAGTAATGATTCTGCAACGTCGGCATGATTACCGGACTCGGCTCCAGTGACGTAACCTTCTAT